>JBHJJC010000040.1:0-35480 GCA_050042945.1 Croceivirga sp. | reverse complement strand
ATCATGAAGCTGATGGGCGAGGGTATATCAAACCGGGGTTTAACCATCTCTTTGTAATGCCGGCGAGTGGGGGAGCTCCTCGACAGATTACTTCCGGAGATTGGCAACATCGTGGGGCACACTCATGGTCTCCCGATGGATCAAAAATTTATTTTTCGGGAAATCGAGTAGAGGACTGGGAGTATCGTTTTCGCAATAGCGAAGTCTATTCCGTAAATCTTGAAAGTGGTGTTATCGTTGCCCTAACAGATCGGGATGGACCTGACTATAATCCGCAGATCTCGCCGGATGGAAAACACATTGCTTATCTCGGCTATGGGGATAAAAAACAGGCTTATCAAGTGCGAAAGCTCCATTTAATGAATATCGATGGCTCTAATCAAAGAAGCATTTCTGATGCCCTGGATAGAAGCATCTCGAACATTACTTGGGATTCAAAAAGTGGAGGCCTGTACTTCAATTACGATGACAAAGGCAATGGAAAGGTGGGGCATATTTCCGTTTCTGGAAAAGTGACCCAATTGGCTGATAATCGAGGCGGTACCACTTTGGGGAGACCCTATGGAAGCGGTTCATATTCTGTTTCTGAAAACGGCACTTTGGCCTATACGCATTCGCGGCCGGATTATCCATCGGAAGTGGCCATTTTGAGGCCAAAAGCAAAAATCCCTAAAAAAGTAACCGATTTGAATAGTGCGTTACTTGATTATCGAACCCTAGGAAAAGTTGAGGAGGTCTGGTATAAATCATCTTTTGATGGTAGGGATTTACAGGGATGGATTGTCTATCCGCCCAACTATGATACGTCGAAAAAATATTCTTTCATGGTTGAAAATCATGGCGGACCCATTTTAAATTACGGCGACCGGTTTTCTATTGAAATGCAGTTGTATGCTTCGGCAGGATATGTGGTCTTCTACCCCAATGCAAGGGGAAGTACCAGCTATGGAGAAGCGTTTGGGAATTTACTTTATCGAAACTATCCTGGCCAAGACTATGATGACACTATGGATGGTGTTGATTATTGTATCAAACAAGGTATTGCCCATGAAGACCAGTTGTTTGTCACGGGTGGGAGCGCAGGGGGTATTATGACTGCGTGGATGATTGGTAAAAACAATCGTTTTGAGGCTGCTGTTGTAGCCAAACCTGTTATGAACTGGATCAGTAAGACTTTGGTGGCCGACAATTACTTTGGATATGCCAATACAAGATATGAAGGGCAGCCGTGGGAAAATTTTGAACAGTATTGGAAATTTTCACCCATCTCACTCGTTGGTAATATAGAGACCCCGACCATGGTAATGGTGGGTATGAATGATTTGCGAACGCCACCCAGTGAGGCCAAGCAGCTATACCACGCCCTGAAGTTGCGAAAGAAAGAAACGGTCTTGGTTGAGATTCCTGGTGCCAGCCATGGTATTGCCAATCGTCCGAGCAATCTGATTACCAAAATTGCACACACAGTGGCCTGGTTTGATAGGTATAGAACGGATACGAAAAATGAGAAAGAAAACTAATTGGTTTTGGAACGTTATCATTGTATTTACCCTGATAGGTTGCACCCTAGCTTTTGTATTGCACTATAAAAACTGGACCAGTATCAAAGAAGGATACCTAATGATTACCTCTGGAATTTATCGTCAGCAAATTCCGCTGAATACCATCAATACATTAGAATTTGTGCCCAAACTACCTGAGATGCAACGGAAAAATGGATTTTCTTGGTTGGCTAAAGAAAAGGGCCTGTTTTTAGATTCCATATCAGGGCAGGAAGTGTATGTTTTCGTAGATGATTTGCGGCAACGAAAGCTTCACATAGTACACAACGACTCGCTAGAACTATATGTCAACCTTGCCGATAGTTTAGAAACACAAAACCTTTTTGACCAATTGAATATGGAGGGTACATCTTCGTATGAATAGCAATATGTTGTGTATGTCGATTGTAATTTGTGGCGTTATTTTTGTTTTACTGATGTCATCAACTTTAATCGTTTTAAAATGAAGAAAGGATTTTTAACATTGATGTTATTGTTCTATGGTTTTGGTTGGCTTTCGGCCCAGTACGAATTGGTCATCGATGTCAATCAAGTTCCTTATTCGAAAGGTAAAATTAGTGCAGCACTCTACATTAGTGCCGATAGTTTTCTCAAGTTCGATGAGGTATTCGCCTCTACTTCGGCAAAGGCAACTGAAGGAAAAACCAGACTGGTGATGACAAACATTCCATCAGGAAACTATGCCATAGCACTATTTCACGATAAAAATGATAACGATATCTTGGATACCAATTGGATGGGGATTCCTAAGGAAAAGGTAGCCTTTTCAAAAGCCAAAATGAAGATGTTTGGACCACCCTCTTTTGAGGATTGTACTTTTGGATTAACGTCTGATATGATTATTACAATCGATTTATAACGGTAAACCTGTCTGTTACTCTTGTGCAGTGTCTTCGCCCGAAAATGTGGTTATCTTTATGACACCATTGGCCCCTCTTGAACCATAAAAAGAAGCATCAGAGCCACTAATAACTTCGATTTTCTTGACCATAAAACCATCAATTAAATTATCAATCGATTCAAATGAACTACCAATAATTTGATTATTGAGAACATAAAGGGGTTCTTGTGCGGAAGCAGAAAGGCTATTGTTCGCTTTTTGTAAGGCAGGCACCCCATTTTTAAAAATGATACCAGGTTTTTGACGTATCTGCACTAAAAGGGGTATAGCGGCACGATTTCTTCGATTCAATTCGGTTTGAAGGTTCGATGGTTCATTAGAAGCGGTCTTGTTACTCCCACAACCAAAGGAAAGAACTATTACGAGCACAAAAAATACCTTGTTCATAATGTCACGTTTGTTTTAAATGTAAGTAACATTATTCAGAATAGGGTCTCTTTTTATAGGCGAATTAAAAATCGATACTCTTAATCCGCCTGAAATTCTTAAAGCCTCAAGTACATATTACCATTAACGGTTTTTAATTTTAACCGTGTTCCACTATTGGATGCAAGACCCTGTACTTTTTGACCAACACGCTTATTATCTGACGTTAGCTTTAGCTTTTCGTCAGCGTAAATATCCCCATTAACGGTTTCAGCAATAAAGTCGACATTACCTACTTTTAAATCGATTTCACCATTGATGGTTTTAAGTGTAAGAAGACCGGAATACGCTTTTATTTGGATATCGCCATTGATAAGATCAGCTTCAAAGTCTCCGTCAATGCGTTCTGACTCCAAATCTCCATTTATGCTTTCTACCTTGAATTTTGCCCCTTGTGGTACATAAAGTACGTAATAAAACTTATATCTGTCACCTGCGTTGTACCAGTATTCTCGGTTTTTCCAATCGTTTTTCTTGGCGTATTCCTGCATGGCCTTGAATAGGGGTTTAGCCTGTTCTTCAATCGTGATGTAACTCGAAGATTCTTCAAAATTTACCTCATATTTATCGATAAATCGTTCCTCTTCTGTGATTACCGTAGCTTTGAAGTAGACCTTTTTTTCGTCCCAGGTTTTTATCTCGATATTTCTAGCAAATTTCACATCCAACGTAATAAATTGGTTATCGTAAACAAAGCTTTTTTCTATAATTTTTTGGGCACTGGCGGCAACGGTCACCAAGCATGTAATGACGACTATTTTAAGTGTTTTCATGATGGTCGCTTTTTGATATAGGATTATTTTTTTCTCAGATAAATATTCCCGTTGGTTGATTTAAGGGTGATGCTTACGCCACCCCCATTGATTGTTCCAGAGGTCTTTCGGCTTGATACTTTTTTCATGCCGTCTACGCCTGAAGAACTCTTAATATCGAAATTGGAATACATCTCACCGTTCCAACTGCTCATCACAATATCTGCAGCGGTTTTGTCGGCCAACGTCATGTCAATGGCACCATTTGTCGTATTCAATGAGGTAGGTGAATCTTGTGAGATATCACTGAAAACGACATCTATTGATCCATTGAGCGCATATGCCGTAAGGGGCCCGCCGATATTATTCAATTCCATACCTCCGTTCAGTTCACAGGTCGCTTCAATTTCATTATTGAAACCATCAATGAAAATATCACCCTTCCAAGTGCTGGTTACTGCCACTTTTTGATTTTTGGGGAGATAGATTTTTGCGGATTCATTTTTTCTCAGATTGGTCACAATTAGGGCATTGCCCTCTTCCACGACACTGAAACCAACATCGGTATTTGTTGTGCCTCCCGCTCCAACCAAACGGAGTCCTTTGGATCGCTGTGAATCATGAGCGGTTGACTTTCCTTTGATCAATATCTCATTCTTGTCATGGACCAATACTGAAATATCCGATCTTGATATAATTTTTACCCATTCAATTCCGCTTAAGGATTTTGAATAATCTGTTTGTGCAAACCCTACTGCACTGATTAAAAGTGTTAGTGTTGCTACAATTGTTTTTTTCATGATTTTCGTTTTTTTGACGCCTCGACGATGCTCGGCAAAGGTTTTATATAATTTTTGGTAATGCATTATTGATTTCATTCTTGATAAACGGTTGGGTTTCCTCTTTTTCCAATAGTTTCTTCAAAGGTGCAATGGCCTTTTTTTCTTGTAACTGCCCCAGAAGTTCAATCAAGGCGACCTGAATACTCGGGTTTTCTTCGGTCTCAAGGGCTTTTATAAAAATCGATTTTACTTGCTCTGAGTATGAGAATTTAGATAGGGCCTCCATGGCTGATAATCGCACATTGGTGTTTTCATCGGCAAGCATTTTCTCGCCAAGGGCGGCCACAATTTCTTCGTCGGGTCGGTCAAATTCTTCAACCAATTGAACCCCTTGAATACGTTTGCTGGCCGATTCGTTTCCTAATAGTGATATCAAGGTGGCCTCTTTGTATTCCAAAACTTCTTGCTGGGCCTGTACCAAGGTGGTATTCATTTCTTTTTGACCTGAATACTTTCCTGTAAAGAATACTCCAACCAATAAGGCAAGGCCTGCGGCAATTTTCAGGAACGGTGAAAACCTGTTGCTTCTATGAGATGGCAAGGAGACCACTTTTACTTGATTTGCTTTTTCTTCTGCCAATACCTTTTCAAAATGGGTTGCCAGTCGTTTTGAAGGTTGTATTTGCCTATCTTCTGAAATCGCCAAAAAGAGTTTTTGATAGTCACCGAGTTCTTTTTGTAGTTGGGGAGAATCTTGAAGATACTTTTCAAAAACTTGCTTTTCCTCAGCGGAAAGTGTTCCGTCTAAATAGGCTATAATCTTATTGTTTTCCATAATCATATGGTTTGTAGGTATATCGTTTTCAATTTTTTTAAGGCCCTGCTCATTTTGGTTTTAATGGCCCCAGGTGTACTGTGCATAATTTCTGCAAGTTCTGGGTACTTGATTCCCTGAAAACGGTGCAGTACGACCAGTTCTCGGTCTGATGCGTCCAATTGCTGAAGGGCTTTGTGCAAATGGGAGTAATCTTCTTCATTTTTCTCTTCGCTCAGTTTATAGGTTACGTTATCCAGATCATCGTGGGTTTCTTTATTTCTGGTGAAGTGGGTTTTTAAACTATTTCTGGCTATGGTAAACAGCCAGGAAATAAAAGCCCCCTTTTTGTATGACTTTCGGTATTTTATCACCTTGTAAAAAACATCTTGGGCCAAATCTTCACTTAACATTCGATCCCCACACATTTTATAAAGGAAATTAAACACATGTACGTGATGTTTGTCAAAAAGCACTTTTAGGACATCCAAATTTCCGTTGGCCACTTGTGCCATAATTTCCTCATCTGTTAGTTGGTCAGCTGACATGTTTCTTTTGGTATTCAAACTATATAGTCAAGAAATAATAAAAGGTTACAAATGGGATGAAAATATTTTGTGTTCTTTGGGAATAAGACCTCTGAAAGAGAACTTATTGAACGTATCAAATTACTTGAAAATAAGAAGCGAATGGGCTGAGAATCCTAATCGTATTTGGTCTTCACATTTTAAACTTGAAGTAAAAAGAATGGTTTTTTTATTTGATAGTGTTGCCTGATTAAGATAAATATCGCCTAGATAGGTACTTTTTTCAATACTAACTTCAATAGTGTATGGGGTCTTTTTTGCTGGGTTCACTTCAAAGTTGTGTTGTCGAATCGCATATGTTTTTGAAGGGTCTCCTTCAAAACTGAATTGGGTAAGATCTTCGGCACTAAATTTTACTATTGGCCCGAAAAGGTTAGCAATGTATGGATTGACGGGACTTTCATAAAGCTCTTTTGCGGTTCCCTCTTGTATAATGCGGCCATTTTGAAGCACTATTATTTTATCGGAGACCGCCATTGCATCTTGGGTGTCATGGGTCAAAAAAATCGCTGTGACCCCACTCTTCCGAATGATTTGGAAGATTTCGGCACGTAACTGTCTTTTTAAACTGGTATCAAGGTTACTAAAGGGTTCATCGAGCAGTAATACTTTAGGACTTGGTGCCAGAGCTCTTGCCAGTGCGACGCGTTGTTGCTGTCCGCCAGATAATTGATGGGGAAAACGGTATCCGAAATCCTGTAATCCAACCAAGTTTAAAACTTGTTCAATACGGTCTTTTTTTTCCGTGGATTGAGCAATACCGTAGCCTACATTTTCTAAGACCGTCATGTGGGGAAACAGTGCATAATCTTGAAACACCATACCCACTTCTCGTCTCTGAGGAGGCACGAGTATAGAATGATTTGCCACAACATTTCCATCTAAAATCATCTCACCACCATCAGGAACTTCAAGTCCGGCGATAAGACGGGCCAGCGTAGTTTTACCTGAACCACTTTCGCCCAAAAGAGAAACTATAGCACCTTTTTTGATTCGTAAATCAATAGAATCGATTACGTTTCCTTCTCTGGGATTATAGGACTTTAAAATTGATTTTATTTCAAGAATCATTTAAAAGCAATTTATTCAAAAAAATCACCGGTAAGAGTCCAGCAATAATTATTGTCAGTGATGGTAAAGCCGATTCCATTATCAATTCATCACTGGCATATTCATATGCCTTGACCGCCAAAGTATTGATATTGTATGGTTTTAGGATTAGTGTCAACGGTAATTCTTTCATAATATCGACAAAGACCAAAAGCAGTGCACTAAATATTCCTGTTTTTAAGAGTGGCATATCAATTTTCAGGAAGGTTCGAATGGTATTTTTTCCTAACAGTCTCGAGGATTCTTCTAACGATTTCCCCAATTTCAACTGACTAGCTTGTAGCGGCTTAAAGCCAACAGCTAAAAATCGTATGACATAAGCGTAGACCAAAGAAATAATGGTTCCGTTGAGCAGAAACATAGTGTTTGTGCCTTGATTGAATTTCAAAAACCATCGGTCTATCTGTAGTGTGGGCAACATTACGCCAATAGCCAATACCGCTCCCGGAATAGTATACCCTAAAGTGGCCAGTTTGGTACTTCCCGCGAGTACCCTTAACCGATTCCATTTGGGCATATAAATGGAAAGGACTGCCATTAGTATGGTAAGTGTTGCTGCAAGCAAAGCAATACCGACACTTTGAATGGCAATAGATAAGTAGTCTGAAGAAACTGTTTTTTCCCATGTGATTGCCAACCATTTCAGTAATTGAAATACAGGAAAAAGAAAACCAAATAATACTGGGGTAAACGCAATAAAGAATAGAAAAACCCTTTCCGTTTTTGACGGTTGGATTGCGGGTAGTCTGATACTACTTTTGGTGGCCATTTGAAAACTACGTTTACCTCGTTGCCATCGTTCCAAAAGCACAAATACAAACAGTAACAGCAATAAAACAATAGAAATAAATACAGCGGTATTGGGTTCTTCCAAAGCAAACCAAGCCCTGAATATTCCTGTAGTCAAGGTGTTTACCCCATAGTATTTTGCAGCACCATAATCATTGAGCACTTCCATAATAACCAGTAATACCCCACCAAAAATAGCAGGCCGTGCCATGGGCAGAACAACACGAAATAGGGTTTTTACGCCTTTGTTTCCCAATATGTTCGAAGCTTCAATCAGCCGTGCCGACTGATATAAAAAAACAGCTCTTGATGCCACATAAACATAGGGGTAGAGCGATATGGACAGGATAAAAATAAGTCCATAAATATTAAGAATATCTAGCTTTGGCAATCCTAAATAAGAGCCAATATCAGTTAATGCCCCGCCATAGTCAAAAAGTCCTGCATAGGTATATGCGGTGATATATGAAGGAATGGTCAAGGGGGCAATCAAGAGCCATTCAAAGAGTTTTTTTAATGGAAAATTGTAGCGGCTTACGGCCCAAGCTGAAGAGACCCCTAAAGTCACGCTGAACAATGAGGTTCCTATAACTAAAGAAAGGGAATTCAAAGCGTACTTGCCCAGAACGGTTTTGAAAAGGTGCCCCCAGCTTTCTCCTGGACCTGAGAACGTTTTGATAATTAAGGCGAATATGGGTAAGCCGACAAAACCGACCAAGAGTATTGAGAGTAAAGACCATTGGTTGAAATCCCTTTTTGCCGTTTTAAGAGTCTGCTTTAGATGGAACAAAAGAGTGACTTTGAATCAGTTTTGCTCAAAAGTACGCTATTCAACGTTTTGCTGTTTTTCTGATTTAGATTATTGCCAGCCAACCTCATCAAAAAGCAGCACGGCTTTTTTGTTATTGGTGCCCAATGCAGACAGATTCAGCTCATCTTCTTTAAAATTGCCCCACTCCTGTAAAAGTGGTGCAGGTGCTACATTCTGATTTACAGGATATTCAAAATTTGCCTCCGCAAAAACAGATTGCGCCTCGCCACTGGCTAAAAACTCAATGAATTTAATGGCATTGGTTTTGTTTGGGGAATACTTGGCTACCCCGGCCCCACTAATATTGATATGCGTTCCTCTATCGTTTTGATTTGGGAAGAAGATACCAACTCCTTTTCCAGCATTCGACTCCACAGGGTCATCAGTATTGATCATACGGCCCACATAATAGGTGTTGACAATAGCCAAATCACCTTCTCCGGCGACAACTGCTTTTACTTGATCCCTATCATTTCCTTTTGGGGTACGTGCCATATTATTGACGATGGCCTGGGCCCAATTTTTTGCCTTTTCCTCTCCGAGATTGGCTATGAGCGAAGCCATAAGTGATTGATTATAAATGTTACTCGAAGACCGTATCAATAATTTTTTTGACCAAGTATCAGAAGCTAAATCTTCATAGGTCGACAACTGTTCAGGATTAATTCTATCTTTTGCATAAGCAATGACCCGTGCCCTTTTGGTTAAGGCAAACCATTGTTTTTCAGCATCGCGAAGATGGGGTGGAATAATAGAATCCAAAAAAGCGGATTGGGTAGCCTGCAACAGCCCTTTTTCTTTGGCACGTACCAACCTTCCTGCATCAACCGTTATCAGTACGTCAGCGGGGGAAGCCGGACCTTCCAATTGCATTTTCTGAATGAGTTCGTCAGCACTGGCATTGACCACATTAACCTTAATACCGGTTTCTTTTTCAAATTGGGCAAAAAGCTCTTGGTCAGGGGGGTAGTGCCGGTGTGTATAAATAGTTACTTCTTCGGGCTTGTTTTGTTCTTTGGAGGTTTTTTTACAGGACATAATGAGTCCTACCGCTACAACTAGTAAAAGTATTTTTTTCATCTTATTTTAAGTCAAGTTCTTCTTTCATTTTGGCGACATCTAATTCACGAAGTAAATCAACTACATTAGGATACCAGTTTTCATGATATCCCAGCTCTTCAATTCTTAGTTCTTTGATGGCATCCTCTTTGTCCCAATCCTCAAAAACGATACGATAAGCAGCGGAAATCGCGCCGGTGCGGTCCGAGCCATGCCAGCAATGTAGCAAAACGGGTTTTTCGGCAAATTTTACCAACTTTAAAGCAGTCAAAAGTTGGTCTTGAGTCAATTCTTTGGTCCTTAAGGGCAAATGCTCCAGTTTCAATAGGGTTTTACGCGCCTTTCTGTCATCTGTCTTGTTACGCCTAAAATTCACTATGGTTTTTAAACCCATATCCTCCAAAGCTTCAAAGTCTTTTTTACTGGGCTGTTCAGAACGGAAAACGGAATCATTGAGTTTGTATAATCTTTTGAAGCCTTTTTGATCAACTTTTTCTGCTCTTCTTTGCTGAGCATTGAGATAATTAAGGCTCGATAGTAATGACAAAAATAAAAGGGCTCTCACTTTAATAATGATTGGATTACAAAAGTCGGAAAAGTCAGTTAATCTAATGTTTACTTTACATTTAAATACATCATAAAGTTTATGAGGGTCTTTCAATATGTTTCTCGTAAACTAGGTTTTATTTGGAAAGGGTTTTCTCTTTCTCAAGACACCGCCTTCCATAAAAATAGAGTGAGTGTCGGCTCACCTCCACCCCAAAGGCGTCCTCAATTGTTTTTTTGATAACCTGTTTCGAGGGTCACAAAATTCAAATATTTTGCTTTTATCCGTTAAGATGGCCTTAGCTTGTTCTAAATCAATGTACCTGTACTTCTTTTAGATTTTTATGAGGTATCAGGACGTCTTTGATGTTACCCTTTTGCGCGTTGGAGCTTTCTTGCGCTTCCTTCGACCCCACCATATCAAAAAACCTGTGACTGGTAAACTTGCGCTTATCAAACTGGCAAAAAAGGCTAGGATTTTTCCAGGTACACCTAGTATGGAGCCTACGTGGATACTATAATTTAAACTTCGGATTTTCTCGCCTATGGACAGTTTGTCAAAACTAGAGAGTTCCACTCGCTCTCCACTATGCTGATCATAGGAGGCGATATATTCATTGATATTTTCATGTTCCCTAACGTACGTGTAATATGGGGCAATGGAATCCTTAGGTAGACTTATAAAGGCATAAGTAGCATTTGGATACTGCTTGGGAATGGAGTCGAAGATTTTATCCAATCCGTTATGCACTGTTTTCATCGTTGAAGACGGCTTATATACTACTGGCTTGGATACGATTGTTTGTCCACCATTAGCCAACCATTGCACACCCGAATCTACACATTTGAATGCCCATACCAATCCTGTAACAGCAATAACAATGGAAATCCATGAACTGTAAAATCCCAAAATCTTATGCAAATCATAATTCTTGCGTCTCCATCTTGTTTTGGAAGTCCAACCAAAGCTTGTACCTAGCTTTAGTGCTTTTTTATTGACGGTCCACCAAAGTACAATCCCAGTGAACAGGAGTATAACGAAAGCAAGTACGGAAAATGACATAATTATAGTGCCTACATGACCCAAAAACAAAGTGGTATGTATCATTTGAACCACATGAAAGAACTCCCATTGCGTATTCTCTATTTTCAATATTTTCCCAGAGTACGGATTCAAATGAACCCGGTAAAAGTAATCAAGGGAATTCCCATACCATTGAAAGGTGTGCTTTGCTTCTGAAGTCTTAAGAAACTGCACCGTTATGGCTTTATGCTTCCCTTTCATGATTATGCCCTGTGCCCTAAACTGATCATCGAAGATAGCCTCTGCCCTTGAAACCAGTTCTTCTGCAGGCAGATATTATTATTTGGGTGTTCCGGTATCAGCTCAATGGGGTTGAAAAAAGCTGTAATCTCTTTATGAAAAACCCAAATGCTACCTGTTATTCCTATAATGAAAACAATAAAGCCGCTAAACAAACCTAGTAGTAAATGTATTTTAGCAAGCAGTTTCCTAACTTTTTTCATAAGGATACATAAGAAATGATATGAATCCTGGGGAAAGACCAGCTTATCTAATCTTGCCCCAGGTAGGAAAGCGGAAGGTTATCGCAATCGGATTACATTGAGTATTTGTTGTGCCTCCGGTATTTCCAGTACACGCGTCACACCATCTGCACTAAAGCGCCATAACCTAGCAACAAAATCACTGTCAAAGGTGGTAAGAAACATATCATCATCAATGATCACACGGTTGGAATTGAATAAGGAATCCGGTACTTGTTCTTGAAGCACAGCCTCGGTATAATCCGGATACCTTACGATATAATACTCAAAGAAAGGCCCATCAAAAGTTTGTTCCCATTCTGGGGCATCCGCAACTCTGGCCTGAATCACTGCATCACCATTTGATAATAAACCATACGCTACTACAGGACGTCCTATGCCAGTTGATTCGGAAAATGATAATTGAAAATCTGGGTCAAAGGCATCGGAACCAGATGGGATTCTAAAGACATAATCATTAAAAGGTTCATCCATACCAGCGGTAATAAAAGCGTAGTCCCAATGACTTAATAAGAGTTTGTCCCCTTTGGTTGCAATTCCCATCCATTGACCGTCACTGAACGCTCTGGGATCGGAAATCCTAACGGCTTGGTCTGTACTGGTATCAATTTTAGTTACATAAACACCATCCAAACGCGTACCTAATGCATCATCTGGATTTACATAATCCAAGACCACATAAATATCCTGACCGTCCGATGTGGGTACGATTTGACGAAAACTGAAGCCATCTTCCAAAAATTCACTTTGTGCATAGTCCACCGTTCCAGTAATTGTCATCGTAGTGGGATTCCAAACAACAGCCTGTGGGGAAGAAGCTGGAATAATATATGCCTTTTCCTCGTTTAAGACTATGGTGCTTTGGGTAACAATGGATGTAATCCCTTCACCGGCAAAAGAGAGGCTTTCCCCTTCAACAATTTCATCATTTTCATTAAGGTCATATCGTGTTACAATGCCTTCACCAGTATGTACAAAAAAGTAACCTGCACCGTTGACGCCAAAAATATCTGCCCGCGCTGGAAACTCCAAGTTTCTTGTATCAGAAAGGTCTGGGGTTTCCGTCAAATCTTCAGAAAGACCAATTGTAGTAACGTCTCCTGATGGTGAACGCAGCAAGGAGCTGAATAAAAACAGAGGCTCCTCTTCTTGGGGCGGGTCAGTTCCATCCATTGGGGGATCTATACCATCATCTGTTGGAGGTGTAGGAGTGGTAGCATCGTCATCACTATTGCAGGCAAAAACCAACAGGCCAGCGAAAAAAATCAAGAAAAATTTAAATACATTATTCATATCACTTTTTTAAATAATTAATCTACTTTACTTATAATTGAATGTTTGTTTTAATAAAAAATGCCCGTCCAGGCAATTGAACGCTAAAAAGGTCAAATACATCCGCATCAAAAATGTTTTGGACCTCCCCGGTAATACTTAAATCTTTACCATAAAGCTTACCACTCCATGTAGCACCTATATTCGTTGTAAACTGAGATGGGATTACCGGCCGGTTTTGGGAGGATATACTTTCCCAATTAAAAAAGAATTCATTGACATAGCGGCTGTCCAAGAAGAGATTGATACCGTTTATAGCATTATCCGGGGACAGCTGGTATTGTGCCAAAAAATTGGCGAAAAAATACGGTTGATTAGGAATTCTATCCCCTTCAAAAGCGCCAAAAGCACCTTCACCGGAAGTGTTCCTAAAGTCTTGGTAGGTAGCATTCCCTGAAAGTACTAGCCGCTTGTCAAAAAAAGCATATCGCCATGAGCATTCAGCACCTACTGAACGAGAGGAAAATACATTGTTGTTGATTAAGATATTCCCAAATGCCAGCAACAGTATCAGGTCTTCTGCATCTCGGTAAAATCCATTCAATTCGAATTGCCAATCCTTATTATAAAAATCCGATAGCGTAACCCCAAGGTTAACGTTATGGCTTCTTTCCGGACGTAAATCGAGATTAGGCCGGGTTAGGATACCATCCCCAAATACTTCGGCAGCAGTGGGTATTCTTGCCGTGTATTCATAGGATGCCTTTATAGCGACATATTCGGTAATTGGCCATCTTACATTGGTTCCCCCTCCCCATAAAACCTCCGTGGAATTACGTTCAATGATATTGTCATTTGTACCTAAAAGACCTATTTCTTGCGCATTAATTCGTTGTAGATAGTTCTTAACAAAGACTGAATGTTTCAGCTTATCAGGTATAGACCAGCTAAAATCGAGGCCATTCACTAAATTGAACAAGCGGCGGTCCGCTTCGAGAATATCCGGAACGTTGGGATCGGTGATACGTCTATTGTTCCCAGTTCTTTCCGTATAGTTGGGCGATGAATTAAAGCTTAGCACCCCATTCTTTCCGATAAGATGACGAAGATTGAACCTCCCTACAAACCTGTAGTCCTGGATTTCCTGGTCAAAAGGAGTGAATAAATCAATTTCGCCTGGGTTATTATTCGCGATACATTCCCCCAACCAATTAAAAACACAGGTTGAGGTATCTACAAGTTCCCTTCTATTTAAGGACCAACCAGCGGTAATATCAAAATCAAACCTTTCGGACCACTGTTTTTCCCATTTTAACAGTGTGCCAAAGATATTCCCCGCCGTTATGGGTTCTCCATAGGGAATGGTCATGAAATTATTGTTCTGGATTTCCTTGAACGAATCAAAATAAAAGGCTCTGAAAGAAAGGTTGGAATTGAAAAGGGTATCACTTAGCCCAAGAACTGCCGTAGCTCCAAAGGCGCGGTAATCGTCATGGAATCGATTTACAGTTGTAGGGACGATTTGGCCACGATTGGGGCCAGTTGCAACTGGCAGGTCAACTTCAATTTGGTAATCGTTATTGCTATAATCAAAAAAGCCATCAAAAGTGGCGTATAATTTGCTGTTTTTTGGGTTGAAATTTAGATTGGCGGCCACCCGATGCGTATTAAAGGAACCTACTTGATACGATACATCCCCTCTAGTACCGGTGCCCGTTTTGGAAGTGACAAGATTCACCGCGCCACCGAGGGCATCAGCTCCAAATTTTATGGGAACAACACCTCGGTATATTTCTACCCGGTCCAATAAATTAACAGGAATGTTGGCAATATTGTTGGACACTCCCACAAAATCCAGTGGGATACCATCAATAAAAAATCGCACCTGTCTGCCGGTAAAGCCATTAAGGGAAAAACTTGAAGCAGCTCCCAACCCCCCGGAACGACGTACATTAACCCCCTGGACCCGGGCCAGAACCCCGCCCAAATCCAATGATTTCAGTTTAGCCTCTTCCGTTTCCAATACAGTAACGGCGAGCGCGGTCTGCTCTATTCTTTCTTTTTGTGTCTGTCCGAAAACTTTTACCTCTTGCAAGGAATTGGTTGTGGTACGCAACGGAATCTTGAGTTCTATAGTTTCTCCGAATTGTAATTTTATTTCCCTTAAAAATTCGGCATAGCCCATAACACTCACGGCAAGGATATAAGAACCTTCAGGGGCCTTTAACGAAAAGCGCCCATTTTCATCACTGGCCACCCCCAAAGAGGTGTTCTTTAGGTAGACCGAGGCAAAAGGAATGGGTTTGCCTTCCTCAGTGTAGACCTTCCCTGAGATGGTTCCTTTTCTTGCAAATTTTTGGATATAAACGACCCCATTGCGTTCGGCATAATACAATTTGTATTTACTGAATATGTCGTCTAAAATGCTCCTTACCAAAGCATCGGAATAGGATTTGGAAATTTTTTCCCTTGTATTTACGGCCGAAGACTCGTAGGAGAAGAAGATATTGGCTTCTGTTTCCAATTGCTGCAAGGCCTCAGGAATGGTGACTTCAGAAAAAGTAATGGTAACCTTCTTTTCCAAAAGCTTACTTTCCTGTGAAAACCCTTTGTAATGGGTTATTAGGAGTATAAAAACACTCAAGTAACAAATCGCTATTTGCGAAGCCTTCAGGTTTCGTCTTTCGCGCATATATTTGTAAAAATTGTTACATCAATTTTGCTAAGGATCGGTATAAGTTTAGCGGCTGTACCGGTCCGTTTTTTTTGATGTTTGTTCGTATAGTATTCTTTTTAGTTTCTCAATTGCTGTGCAATACCTTCACTTGCTATTTCACATATATGGTATCGCCTTCTTTTCTGTATTCAAATTGGAGTACAAACCCCATTTCGGTCAAAAGGCTTTCTAGGGTAGGGTTCTTATGGTAACCCCTATAGCTCTTGGCATACAGCTTCGTGTTCTCAACCACTATGGTTGCATTAAAATACCGTTCTACCTGTTCAAATACCTGTTTCAGATTACTATAAAAAAACAAATCATTAGAAGCCCAAGCTTTAAAATTGAAGGCATTGACCTTCCGTTTTTCCAGTTTACCCTTGTTCCAATACCCCTGTTCATTGGGTAGAAGCACCATAGTGTCCGATTCAATGGTATCAATCCCCGAAAAGGCCACTTTTCCCTCGTTTAATGTCAACACTTGGGGTTCATTCTTGAAAGCGTACAGATTAAATTTCGTACCCAGTACCTTGGTTAAAGTATGTTCGGTTTTCACCGTGAAGGGATGAAGGCTGTCTTTAATAACTTCAAAGTAAGCTTCTCCATAGAGCACTACCTCCCTTATACCGTCTTCAAAGGCCTTTGGCACATCCAAAAGACTTCCTGCATTCAACCGTACTTTAGTGCCGTCTGATAGGGTTATGCTCTTTTGTTCTCCAAGTTGGGTCTGATATCGAATGCTTGTCTCAGCGTTATTGAAAATCCATGACGCAACTAGACCTACCAATATGGCAATACTAGCGGCAACTGCCCATGCATTTTGCATAACCTTCGGGCTACGTTTCTTTGAGACTGGTTTAGGACTATCTTCGTACATCTCGGTTGACAGTCGATTCCAGACCTCTTCCTTGAATTGACGGACATCCTTCCCCTTTGGATATTGAGTTTCTGCTTCAACACTATCCAACCAAATCTCTATGGCGTGCTGCTCCGCTTTTGAGCAACTTCCTTGGTAATACTTATTCAGTAATTCTCGTGTGATTTTCAATGGAACCCTTCCTTTATAAACTAAGTTGTAAAATCAGGCAAGTCCCCTAGTACTAGAGCAAAAGAAAATTAGAATTTTCAGAAAAAACCCTTATAAGGTTATGATATTGAGCAACATAAAATTAAATACAGATAAGGATACTCTACTTTAGCTATTTAACGAGAGCTAGGATACTTTAAGGTTTTGGCGCAAAAAAGCCAAGGCTTTGGACATATGGTATTCTACTCCCTTTTCGGTAATATTAAAATGTTGGGCAATTTCCTTGTTGCTCATACCCATATCCCTACTCAGCTGAAATATTTTTTTACGGTTAACCGGCAGTTGATGTAGTAGTGTATTCACTGTACCCTGGAGTTCATTTAATTGAAGGGTCTCTTCTGTTGAGTTGTCAAACTGTTTCTCTTCCATACCAGTGAATGCAATGGTCTTACCTTTGCGTACCTGTGTTCTGATATGATCTAATGCTTTCAATTTGGCAGCACGCACAAGATAGCGTTCCAATGACACTTTGATCTGTAGTTGTTTCCGATTTTTCCAAAGGCTTAAAAAAATATCGTGTACCATATCATTGGCCAAACCTTCATCACGGATGAGGTGGAAACAGATTCCAAATAATTTTTCAAAAAAGTGCTCATATACTTTTTTAAACCCCTTGGCAGAAGAAATATTAGCTTGTGACTCCGGAATCATGGAAAATGGAGAAGAAGTATGTCCGGTTTTGTTTGGCATCCAATATTGTTTGAGAAACCTTGTCAACGGTTAAACAAAACAAAGAAATAAGAAAATATTTAGACTGATTCTAAACAGTTGTTAAATTTTGTGGTGGGCACCCATAAAAACCAATTGTAGAACAAAAAACCGTAATTCAATCCCCATCATTATCGGTTGAGGTAATAATAATGGATAGAATGCTACGGGCATCTACACCCATCCATATATTGAGAGCGGTAAGTTTTTCATGGAGGGCTTTGACTTCTTCAGGATGGGACTCAACCGCTTGTTTCAAAGGAACGGGAATTGCAGTGATAGCCTCTTTTATATCAAATATTGCAGTTTTTATGCGTTCATTGGTCAATTCATCATTGGCAATAGAGGAGATGTATTGTGAAATATTCGCATGGTCGGTACTTAGAAAAATATCCTCAATAACCTTTAGGGAGGCGTTGGTCAATTCAAGGGATGTATTACTGTAAGGGGCTTGAACCCTGTCAGGACTGCTACGGGGAGACTTTTCAAAACCTCCAGGCTTTCCAATTTTCGTCACTTTAGCCGTATTCGCTGCATTATAGAGACCATTAAACAGTAGATTGAACGAACTATTGATTCCGGTCGCCTTATTGGTGACAAACTTTTGAGCGTAATTGTCACCTTCTGCATCCCAAATTTTTGAGAGACGTTGCGCTTGTGATTTTATGAAATTCGCTGATTCTTTTAAATATATCCTTCTTTTGGCATCGTTTATCAACTGTTCATGTATTTCTTCTGCTCCATCATTGAACAACAAATACTCCAAAGCGGCCAAACCTTTGATTTGAGGACTGACTTTGGCCATGGTTTCCGCAGTGATATCCTTGCTACTGATTGTATTCTCAATTGCTTTCGGAACAGTGGGCCAATTGTAAATGGCCTGATGTAAAAACTTCGATTTCGCGGGGCCAAAATGAAAATTATAGGTTTTTTCATAGGCCAAGACTGTGGCCAACCATTGAGCCCTGATATCGGATATATCATCGGCATTTGGTTCGTTCACATACCCTTCTATGCTATTGGCAAGCAAAGTTGCCTGTTGATTGAAATCAACTATAATAGGAAGTATTACCCCTTCCGTTGTGTCTTGAAGAAACGATTCGAGGTCAAAGGCTTCATTTGTTGGCTTTTCAGCGCATGCGAAGGTTAAAATTAAGGAAAGGATAGCACTGATTTTCTTTATGTTCAGCATGGTTTTCAAAGTTATAGCGAATTGATGAAGGCCAATAGTTGTTCCCGTTGTTTTTTAGGTAGTTTTTTAAATGCCCCTTTACTTTTTTCAGCCTCACCGCCATGCCAAAGAATGGCCTCTTCGATATTTCTGGCCCGACCATCGTGCAAAAAGTAGGTATGTTTGTTTACAGTGGGGATTAAACCAATTCCCCATAGGGGCTGGGTACGCCATTCTCGCCCATTGGCTTCATAATCCGGTCGATGATCGGCCAGGTCATCGCCCATATCATGTAAAAGAAAATCGGAATAAGGTCTAATTTTTATTCCCTCAACCAACGGATTAATAGGAAATTCTCCAGTCACCTGATCAATCGCATGACAGCCAATACAATTCAAGGTATTGAACAAAGCCTTACCTTTTAATACTTTTTCTTCTTTTACATTTCTTCGGTTAGGTACGGATAAAGAGGCTTGGTAAAATAAAACCCGTTCCAATTGTTTTGATGTCACTTCAGGTGCCCCGCCATTGGGTGCTTGATTGCAATCAACTTGGGCATCAGGACAGTCTTCTTCTGGAAAAACAGTATTGGTCAGCCCCATATCGCCTTGGAAAGCACTTGCAATTTGGGTTTTTAATGTTGGGGCATTCGCTTTCCATCCATATTTGCCTAAGTCTTTTTCGTTGGTATCAAAATTCCATACATAGTTGGGTCGCCCTGAAATACCATCCCCGTCCTCATCATGTTCATCGGCAAATTTTAAAATTTCACTGTCAGGAAGAGCACTGATGAACCCCATTCCTATGGTCTGTTGGGCCACACGTGGTGAGGTCATAACATCTTTAATCTCACCAAAGTTTTCTTTCTCAAAGCCATAAATTGGTTTGTACAAAGTATACGTTGTGCCGTCAGCATATACTCCCATAATGGTATCATATCGAACTGCAATTTTTGCTTCAAACGGGACATTTCGATTGCCAAAGTCATGAATTTGTGCTCCGTAATTTTCCAAGCCCAGTGGCCCTCCGTACTCGTTAGTCCCTTCCTGACTCAAACGCATCAAAAATCCAGTAGTATTCTCATCGATGAGAATGGGTTTACCCCTACCATCTTTAAAATGACATGCGGCACAAGCTCTGGCGTTAAAGGTAGGTCCGAGACCGTCTCGAGCGGTCGTCGAAGCTGGGGAAGACACCCATGATTGGTTAAAAAGGGAATTGCCCACGGCAAATTTTGCTTGATCTTGAAAATTTAGTCCAGGTATTTCAAAACCAAAAGCGTTGGAACTTCGTGAGTTCACTCCAAGGCTGCCCACCAATAGTTCTTCACCTTCTTCATATACGGCGAGGTACTCTTCTTGTCCGGACTTACACCCGATAAGAAGAAGGGTCCAAAGAAATATTTGTATTGGGAGCTTTTTCATAGCAATATCTTAAACCTAAGAATCCCAATGATTACTCATTGGGATTCGGACGGTCACTCCTTAATGCAAAGATATTGATTTTCGACAGCTCTTACAAAAAGCAATTTATCGCAGGCTAGTTCCGATAATGTTGGCCGAAACACTGATTTGATTCCCCAATTCTTGAAGGGCAACCACTGATTGCATTACAGGTCCAAATTCTACATCTGACGATGATTCTTGGGTAATCAAATAATCAAAAGGTTGTTCATGATTGGCAATTACCTCTACTAGACCCATTGCGGTATCTACTGCTGATTTAAGTTGATTCGCCTGCATTTCATCTTCCTGCTTGACCAGGTCATAAAATGAAGGTCCGGTTATCGCGCCATAAGTTCCAAAAAGCACATTTTTAATCCCTAACATATTTACATAGATATCGCGGTGTGTATTATCGGCAAAGCAAGAATGTTCATCTTCTTGACCTGAACCGTCAATACCATCAGTGGAATCGACAGGGGCAATCATACGCTCTGAGCTTAACTCATCACCGGATAGAAAAAATGTACCATGAACCAATTGCGATAGGGCCTGATCTGTTTCCAACCCCTCAAATACAGTTCGATATTCACCGCCTTCTGCCCATGTATCTGCCAATTTTTTTAAATCTGATACAAGCAATTCAGTAACCACTTTAAGATATTGACCTCTTCTTTTAACATGAGGGCCTGTAGTGTAATCAGTGTATGCCCGCATGCCCGGTTTGTTTTCAACGGGTAAGGTTAAATCTTGCCCCCAAAGTAAAAATTCTATAGCGTGCCAACCTGTGCTTATAGACTTATCCGTATCCTTTTCGATCAACTCAACGAGTAGTTCTGGAGTGATGGTCACCGTCGAATCTGAGATGAGACTATTGTAAATTCCTGCATGGCCCTCGGTACCTTCGGCAGCATAGTCAATATAACTTTCATCAATGGGCCATGCATTCATTTAGGCTTCATTTGCAATACCCCAGGGTGAAAACTCACTTTTTTCAGTATCTATAGGACCATTGGCTTCTCTAAACACCTCTGTTTGGCCATAGGGTTCCCTGGCCATCAACCATGTCTTTTTTGCCTTTTCAAAACCTTCTTCTGAGGGGTTTTCCAGAAAACTGGTAATGGCCATCTGCATTTCTAGGGCAGATTGGTAACTATCTGCATAATTGGCGGCGACCATATCTGCATAATTGGCAACTACGGCTTCTTTTTTGATATTGGAATCACTGCACGATATGATGGCTAGCGCTAATGGTACAAGGAGAAAAAGTGTTTTTGTTTTCATTTCATTTTTTTTGTGAATTTATTCATATTGTACCGTGTTTTCCAAACTAAATGTACAATACACTAATGTGACTGGATATTACTCCAATAGCATGCCATCAAAATCAGTGATTTCAGAGGTGTTATCGATAATTGATTTTAAGTGCTCCTCCATGTTGTCCAATGGTTTTTCACTAAGCCCCAAATTGCCTTCAGATGATAGTTCTACACGATAATTTAAAAGATGCTTATCACTGGTTTCTTTGAAATCCGATCGTTGATGGGCCCCACGACTCTCTTTTCTTGCTTTGGCGCCCAACATAGTAGCTTCTGCAGACATTAAGGAACCCTCTAAATCAAAGGCCAGCATCAAGTCCTCGTATCCTTCCGAATCTGGACGTACGTCCAATAATGGTAAGGTATCTTTCAATTGGTCAATGCGTTTTAAACCAGATTGCAGTTTTTCTTCATCTCTAACTACGCCACAGTGTTCCCACATGATATTTCTCAATTCCCGTTGTAATGGTCTAGCCACTTCACTGCCATTTTTAAGAAAAGATTCAATCTTATCGTGAGCGTTCTTTATAACCTTTCTGGAACGATATTGTACATCTAAAGTTATTGAACGCTGCGCGGCATAGTGTCCGGCCCGCTTTCCAAATATCAAGATTTCTGCAAGTGAATTTCCACCTAGTCTATTGGCACCATGAAGGCCTCCGGTTACCTCGCCCGCAGCGAAGAGCCCTTCAATGCCTGCACTATGGGTGTCTGGGTCTACTGAAATACCTCCCATGGAGTAATGGGCCGTAGGGGCCACTTCCATAGGTTTCTCAGAAATGTCAATCATTAAGGTATCCAAGAATTGACGGTACATTCTTGGTAATTTTTCAATGATAAAGTCTTTTTCCCGATGGCTTATATCCAAATAAATCCCGCCGTTTGGCGTGGCACGGCCCTCTGTAATTTCTAAATAATTGGCCATGGCAACCCTGTCTCTTGTAGAGAGCTCCAATCTTTCAGGGTCGTACTTTTGCATAAAACGTTCACCTTCACCGTTTATTAAACGTCCTCCTTCACCACGTACGGCCTCTGTAACCAGGGTACCTGCGATTTCCTCTGGGATGACCATGCCTGTAGGATGGAATTGAACAAGTTCCATATCGGTTAAAACACAACCCGCTTTTAATCCTAAGTAAAAGCCATCACCCGTATTTTCATTTCTTCGCGACGAACTTTTGCGCCAGATACGCGTATGGCCTCCGGCGGCCAATACTGTTGCGTCTGCCAAGAATACGGTACGTTCGCCGTTTTTAATATTAAAGGTCATGGCCCCAAAACAAAGTTCGTCATGTACCAATAGCTCAGTAACATATTGAGAGTCTAAAATTGGAATTTTTAGCTCTCTTACTTTATTCAATAAAGCTTTGAGTATGGATCTACCGGTATAATCACCAGAATAGCAAGTTCTCCTGTAGGTATGTGCCCCAAAAAACCGTTGATCGATTTCTCCATTTTTTAATTTGGCAAAATTGGCACCCCATTCATCAATTTCTTTTACCAATTCAGGCGCTTCTTTGGCCATCAGTTCTACCATTCGAGGCTCAGAAAGATGGTAGCCCTCAATCATTGTGTCTGCAAAATGTTGTTGCCAGGTATCTTTGGGGTCGATATTACCGAAGGCGGCGTTAATACCACCTGCTGCAAGTACCGTATGAACATCTTCTTTGGGTCTCTTTCCTATAATTGTGACTTCTACCCCTGATAGTTTTGCTTCAATGGCCGCTCTCAGCCCTGCTCCACCACTTCCAATGACCAAGACGTTTGAAATATTTGTATTGTGTTTGTGTTGATTCATAACATGCTTTTTTAAACAACCCCTATACCGTTTGGGGTGGGTATAGGGGAAGGAACGGTTGATTTTGATTTACCGAAATTTAACTTTAACTTCTTTTAATGATATGGCAATCTTTTGAAGTACCTCATAAATAAATCTTATTGATTTCATTCACTGTAATATCTTGAATTGCAGTTTCATACTGGTCCCTTTTAAAACAGAATTTCAAATCGGGGTACTGAAAGCATTGCTTTAAAAAAATGGAACAATTAATGAAATCGGTCCATTCTACCCTGTCTTCATAAATATTGATATGGCAGGCTACCGAATGTTCACCGGGAATACCTGAATGTACATATTCAAAAAGGGTAAACCGATTGTTGTTTTGTTGGTATTCTTTTACGGTATCTTTCAAAAAATGTTGGTGTAAATGAAAGGCTATAAATGCAGATACCCCTTCATAAGCCCCTACCATATTGTAATCCAAATATTTTTCGACTTGTTCAATTTCATATGAAACCAAAATGTTTCTTAAATCACAACCATTGATAAAAATGTTTGTGGTTCTATAGTCCTCGATCAGAGAATTTTCAAGTTTGAAGGAAATTGCATCCATTATGAGCTTTTTGTACAAAATTAACTATTTAGAATCTTTCTAAATAGTTAATTTTATAAGAAATTCCTATATCATGGTAGCAACAGATTATTATCAACTATATCGAAAACTTACCGATGAACAACGTTTGATTCAGCAATCAACAGCACAGTGGGTTCAGAGCTTTATTAAACCAAAAATTGATTCGTGTTTTAAAGAGGGGGAAGTTTTAGAAGATGTGGTGGAAAAACTTGCCGAGATTGGTGCATTTGGTCTTATTATCCCTGAAAAGTATGGTGGTATGGGTGCTGATTATATTTCTTACGGTCTCATGATGCAAGAGTTGGAGCGTGGGGATACTTCCGTTCGGGTTTTAAGTTCAATACAGACATCTCTTGTCATGTATGCTATTTATCGTTTTGGTTCTGAAAAACAGAAAGATTATTACTTACCAAAATTGGCATCAGGTGAATTTTTGGGTGCTTTTGGGTTAACGGAACCGAATTATGGTTCCAATGCAGCAGCAATGCACAGTTATTTCAATGTGGAAAACGAGAAGGTCGTACTTAATGGTACAAAGCTCTGGATAGGAAATGCTGAAAAATGTGATGTTGCCATTGTATGGGCGAAGAGTGAATCGGGTGCGGTAAAAGGAATTTTGGTCGATGCATCGAAAACAACAAATTTTACTACATCAACCATTCACGACAAATGGTCTTTTAGGGCGTCCAGCACTGGAGAATTAATTTTTTCAGACGCCGAATTGCCTAAGGATTTATTGCTGGAAGGATGCACATCTATCAAAGATGCCTACGAATGTTTGAACATTGGTCGTTATGCTGTTGCTTGGGGCAGTATTGGTATTGCCCAAGAATGCTATGAAACAGCTTTACAGTACTCTCAAGAACGCATACAATTTGATAAGCCTATCGGAAGTAACCAATTGGTTCAGAAAAAATTGGCCGAAATGATAACAGAGATTACCAAAGCGCAGTTGTTGTGCCATGAATTAGGGGATTTAATGAATGAAGGTATGGCCAATTATCAACAAATATCCATGGCTAAACGGAACAATGTTCACATGGCCCAAACTGTTGCCAAAGAAGCAAGACAAATACTTGGAGGTATGGGTATTACGGGCGACTACCCCATAATGCGACATATGATGAACATTGAGACCTTGATTACCTACCAAGGTACGCACGAAATGCACTTGTTGATTACAGGTCGAGACGTCACCGGCTTTAATGCGATTTAGTTGGGGGAACTTCTTTAATCGAGATATGAATTTTTAAGAATTTGGAGATCTGAAAGAAGTTGTTCTATTTCCTCTCGGTTCGTTCCATCATAAAATCCGCGAATGCGTTTCTCTTTGTCAACCAAGATAAAATTTTCGGTATGAATCATATCGTAGGGCCCGCCATCGCCATCCGTTTTAACCGCTAGGTACGATTTTCGGGCCAACTCGTAGATTTGTTTCTTATCCCCGGTGACCAAATTCCATTTCGTGTCAATAACACCCTTTTCCTCGGCATAGGCCTTTAATCGTGGTACAGAGTCAATTTGGGGCGTTACCGAGTGACTCAGTAACATCATGTCATTATCGTCCAAAATACTTCTTTGTATTTCAGCCATATTTTTCGTCATGATTGGGCAGATGGTAGGGCAGGTCGTAAAAAAGAAATCTGCTACATAAATTTTGTTATCATACGTATTTTGGTCAATGGTATCACCATTTTGATTGATGAGGGAAAAATCTGAAATGGTATGGTATTTTTTAACATCCAACAAAGTGCTTTCCACCAATTCAGGATTGACCATATTCGGCTGGTAGATGGGCAATCGCTTTATCGGTTTCAGGGCGTCGTACATAAAGAAGACGATAATCGCTGAAATCAGTGATAACACCACGGCGAACAAACGGTATTTGGCAAAAAACTGTCGCATATATACAAAATTACGTCCTGTGCAGGGCTTTTCAAATCACTTGTTGAGGTAATGGTCACAAAAGTTTCTTAAATGGATAGTTGATATATCATACATTATTTTGTGGGCCCTGTTAAAAATGTACTTTTGTCGTCTATAAGTGAAATAACACATTGAATGCAGTCGTCAATCTGGTCATTCTTTTCTTTTTAAGTCTTTCGATTCTTATCGTTTTACACGAACTGGGCCATTTTATCCCTGCGAAGCTCTTTAAAACAAAAGTGGAGAAATTCTACCTCTTTTTTGACATCAAATTCTCATTGTTCAAGAAGAAGATCGGGGAGACGGTCTATGGTATTGGCTGGTTGCCCTTGGGCGGATATGTGAAAATTGCCGGAATGATTGATGAGAGTATGGATACGGAGCAGATGAAAGAAGAGCCCAAACCATGGGAGTTTCGTAGCAAACCGGCATGGCAACGGTTGATTATTATGTTGGGCGGCGTAACCGTAAATTTTATACTTGCCGTAATTATTTATATCGGTATGGCCTATAAATATGGTGACCAGTATATTCGAATGGATAGTTTGAAAGATGGGGTTTGGGTCGTTGAAAAGCGCATTGGTGATAAAGCCGGTATTCAAACAGGAGATAAGATTATCGCTGTTGATGGGGAAGCACTGGAAGCATTTAGCGATGTTTATATAGAATTGATCAACGGAAATTCAGTCACCATCGAACGTGAGGGCCAACGAATTGAAAAAGAACTTCCGGTCGATTTCATCTCTACATTGATTGAAGATGAGGAAAAGGTCAGATTTTTGACCATGCGGCAACCGTTTATCATCAAAGAGGTTTCCAAGGGTTCACATAATACTGGAGTTGATTTGCAGGAAGGTGATGAAGTGTTGGCCATCAATGGTAATCCGGCGCGATACTATGACCAAGTCACTCCAATATTGGAACGCAATAAAGGCGAGGAGGTCAATATACTTTTGAATCGCGGTGGCGCACAAAAAACCATTTTGGCCAAGGTAAACGAAGAAGCTGCCCTTGGGGTAGGATTAAAAGGACTGAGTGCAGAGGAAGCACAAGAAATGGGGTATTTTAAAGTTGAGGAGATTAAATACACTTTTGTGGAATCCATCCCAGCGGGAATCAATAAAGGCGTGGAGACCTTGACCAATTATGCCAAGCAACTCAAGAAAATTTTCAATCCCTCAACCGGTGCCTATAAAGGGGTAGGGGGCTTCGCTGCCATTGGTAGTATGTTTCCCAGTACTTGGAATTGGGCTGCTTTTTGGTCGACGACCGCCTTGATTTCCATCATCTTGGCGTTTATGAATGTTTTACCCATACCGGCCTTGGATGGGGGTCATGTCGCATTTCTGTTATACGAAATGGTTTCAGGGAGAAAGCCAAGCGATAAATTTTTGGAGTACGCCCAAATGGTTGGTTTCTTTTTGTTGATTGCCTTGCTATTGTTCGCTAACGGTAATGATGTGTATAAATGGCTTTTCAAATAAACCAAAATCATCACGTTTTTATTTGAACCTTTTTAAGAATAGGCTATATTTGCACCCGCTAAAAGAGAAATATTCCTCCTTAGCTCATCCCGATAGCTATCGGGAGGTTAGAGCAGTAGAAGGAAATGTTCTTTAGAAAATTTGATTTGTGCATTCAGTCTACATTGTATTTTCAAAATTTTTGAATAAATACTATGTGGGAGAATCTGTTGATGTAAAATCGAGGATTGAACAGCATAATACGGGTTATTATGCCAAATCTTTCACTTCATCGACAAATGATTGGGTCCTATTTGTGGAAATAATCTGCGATTCAAAGGGACAGGCGCTTAAAATTGAATCACATATCAAGAAAATGAAGAGTAAAAACTATATTCAGAATTTAAAACGATATCCTGAACTTGTTTTGAAACTCAAAGAGCAATATAATTAATATTCCTCCTTAGCTCAGTTGGTTAGAGCATCTGACTGTTAATCAGAGGGTCCTTGGTTCGAGCCCAAGAGGGGGAGCAAACAACGACAAAGCCATCTACGAATGTGGATGGCTTTTTTCATGGTAAAGCTAGGGAGAGAAGCCTGTCTCAAGCTTATAAATGGAAGAAGGCGAAATCGAAAGGATTTAACATTAAACGCAATTTAATTCGACTGTAGGTCAAATGACTCTTTTTAAGGGAGTCGGTAAACTTTTTATACGTTGCGATGAAGTGTTAGTATTAGTTGCTTGTTTTGTAATAACTGGGCGAGATACCATGTCTCTTTTTAAAGGCGGTTGAAAAGTTTTGGGCATTACTATACCCCATTTAATGGCAAGCTGTTTTATGGACTCGCCTTCCTTAAGAACACGTTTGGCATAATCAAAACGTAAGCTGTTCCAATAGTCAAAAACACTCTTTCCGAACAATTGTTTGAATTCTCTTTTTAGGGTGAATTCGTTGGTTCCAAACTGAGCAGCAAGGGTTTTTAGGGAAAATTGGGGTTCCAATTTAGACTCCAAGTAATTTTTGACGGCATACAACCGTTCTTTACTGCCTTTCGGTAATGTATTGTCATTTTCAGTAAATTGAATTTGCTCAATTTGTAGCATCAGCAAATCCATGACCCGGGAGCTCAGAAATAGTTTTTTCAACGCCATGGGTTTGTCGCAGTGCAGTATATCATGGATGATTTGTCGCATAGCAGGGGTTATGCTGAAACTTCGTTCACAGAGCACAGCAGATTGACTTAGAAGAATTCCTTTGAGAAATTTGTGCATTTGGCGGCCGTTTTCAGGAAAAAAGCTGGAAAAAAATTGAGGCGATAAACTAATTTCCAAGCCCTTTAGCGATTGCGATTTAGAGCTTACCCAATCTTTTTTGCCCAATTGTTCGCTCATAAAAAACAGATTATGATGGCCTGCATCAAACTGTAAGGGCCTGCTCAAAAATTCGTGACGATATACCGTATGTCCTTCCAAGGCGAAGAACATGGTGACAAACTCTTCGTGCAGTTCATACTGTATTTGTGTGGGTGTGGATAATGCAAGATTGCCATAACCGAGGTAAATTCCATCGAAGCTGATTTCGGTGAAGGAGCCCTTTCCAGTGGATAAGTCACAGCTGAATTCCCTCTCGGCCAAGCCATCAGGCTGAACATGGGATTTATGTTCCACGAATGATGTGTAGAACATTTCTGTCAGTTCGTCAGATTTGATTATGGTTGGCATTTATTCCCTTATTCAGAGGTTTTATTCCTTTTCGCAAACGTCTTTCAAAATCTCCAGCCCTAATATTGAAGACTATTTAAAATAATTCCAAATAAAGGTAAACTAAAAACCAACTATCATGAAGTATATCACCATTCTTTTTCTGTTTTGCCTAGGACCTATTGTAATGGCCCAAGAACTGAAAATATCTGGAACGGTTACCGATGGGGAAGGAGAATCCCCTATTGCAAATGCTACCATCAAGTTATTGAATAGTCAGAAGGGCTCCGTAACGGCATCCGATGGGGTTTACGAAATTGAAGACCTTTCCCCTGGCACATATGAGCTGACGGTGCGTTATATAGGCTATGCGACCCAGCGAAAGAAAGTGGTCTTGGATAAGGAATCCATAATACTCGATTTTGTCTTGATTAAGCAAAGCCTATCCCTTGATGAGGTAATCGTCACTAGCGCTTTAAAAAGAGAGGTCGCAATACAAGAAGTAAGCGCCTCAATCACTAAAGTGGGCGATGAAGCCGTTGAGAAACGACGTTTATGGAATCAGCGGAACATTGCTTCTATATCACCAAATCTTGTGGTTGCCAATTTTGCAGATGGCGACGCGTTGAACTATTCGATTCGAGGTATTTTTTCCTCTGATTTCAATCCTTCCGTGGCAACCTATTTGGATGGTATCAACCAATTCGATATCTATTCCAATATTGAGTTTTTGCATGATGTGGAGAGCATTGAAATATTAAAAGGTCCTCAGGGTACGCTATTTGGAAGAAACGCATTGGGTGGGGTTATCAATATTACCACTAAAAAACCAACGAATAGCTGGACGGGAAGGGCAGGTGTTTCCGTAGGTAATTTTGCATTACAACGTTACAATCTTTCTCTCAGTGGACCATTGGTCAAAGACCGACTTTTTCTCAAACTTTCTGGAGTTTTGGGACAACGCGATGGTTTTTTCACCAATACAGTGGATAACAGCAACTTTAATTCCCAAGAATACAACAATTTCAATGGGTCTTTGAAATTTAATATTTCCAATAGGTGGTCGGTGACGCTTGATGGAAAAATTTATCAACGTGATGTTGTGGGGTATGCGCCTCCCGTTTTAGACGTTTCCTTGCTTGAAACGAATCCGTTTGAAATAGCACAAGATGCGGTAGGGAGCGTAGAACAAAAAATAGAACAAGGCGCGCTAAAAGTAGAGCATAATGGCAAAGGCATCAACATTACAAATGTACTGGCATTTCAAAATAGTAGGTATGTTGCCAATAATGTGGATGTCGACTTTACACCTGCGGACCTGTTCACCTTTACTAGGCCAATTCCAGGTGCGGAAAATACGTTTTCTGTTATTACCAATGAGCTTAATATATCCAGTCCCGCAAGTGCGGATAAATTAAAATGGGTAGCAGGGACTTACTTTTTTCGTCAAAAAGCACCTATCAATCAAATTGTAGGAACTGGTGCTGATGCAGCGTCGTTTGATCCTACTGCGCCAAATCAGGTATTTAATTTTAATGATGGTACAAATACGGGAATAGCAGTATATGGTCATGCTACCTATCCATTATCAAATACTTTGGAACTTACCGCAGGTATCCGTTATGATTATGAGGATAGGGAAGCTATTCGTCGAACGGACTTCATTCAAGCGGACAATCCACAAATCAATATTTCGCCAGAACGAACCTTGGAAGCAAGTTTTGACGCGTTTTCCCCCAAAGTCGGATTGCAGTGGTCGGCCTCCGCCAACACCAATGTTTTTATAACCTATTCCCGTGGTTTTCGAATCGGGGGTGTAAATGCTTCTTTAGACCCAAGATTTGAAAGTTATGAGCCGGAAACCAGTGATAACTTTGAAATGGGGATCAAAGGAAAAACGACCAACGGTAAGTTCAACTATGCTGCCAGTGCTTATCTCATCAATCGCGATGATATTCAAGCCCAGGTTTTTGAACCTGTCACTTCCGGAATCAGTTATGTAACCTTAAATGCGGGAGATGGTCGTAATTATGGATTGGAAGTGGAGTTTGGTTACCTGTTGGCCAAGGGACTTCAAGTATCGTATGGACTGGGGCTACTCGATGCAAAATACACAAATCTTGATATACAAGGTGACTTTACGATAGGCCAAAACCAAACCCTGGAAGATAAAACGGCAATTTTTGCACCACCAATTACCTCAAACCTTTCTGTTGACTACTCCGCCCAACTGTCTCTTGGCAGAAAAAATATCGAATTGCAAGGTTCTACGCAATTGATTACACTGGGCAGAACATATTTTGATTTTCTCAATACCTACTTTCAGGGCAGTTATTCTACGCTGAATTTAAGGGTGGGAGGAGTATATGAAAATGTAGGGGTACATTTTTGGGCGCAGAACGTATTTGACGAACAATATGTGCAATGGTCTCCTGCGGTAGGCCCGCCAACACCCATTCTTGGTGCGCCAGCTACATATGGTCTGAGCTTATCCTATAAATTTTAATAAAATCAAATGAAAAAAATACATGTAGACTGGAAAGCCATACTCAGGTATGGTCTGCTACTAAGCCTTATCGATACTTATGAATAGGGCAATATTTAAGGATAAAAAGGAAAAAGCCACTTTTATTAACCTACTCCTCAATGCATTTCTATTGGTGAACTTTTTTAACCTCTGGGATGTTATGGTAATTGACATTATCATTTTTGATACCATCAAGCCCGACTTTATGAAAATACCAGGGGCCGAGGAGTATGTTGCGGAGTACGTCGATGCCAAATTTCATACCATCGGTTTTTTTAAAGGACAACCTTATATGTTGGTTTTTGCCTTGATATCCGTGGGTTTTTATAAACTGATTTTTAGACGCAACTCGAGAAATAAAAAGGGAGAACAGCGGATTGTCCCGCAATAAAATCCACCTTATTCCTCTTTTCAACTCCTTATTTTAAGTAAAACCAACTTTCTAAAAAAGGAGCCTGGCTAGCTAAACAACATAACATTATGAAAAATATCTTTATAGATTGGAAGTCCATTGTCAAGTACGGATTAGCACTCAGTGTTGTTTTTACAACCCTTGTTCTAGGTTCCTATTGGATAGAACCGCTAATCTGGGCTTCAGATTTTCCAAAAGAAGTCCAGAAACAGATTGGAACAATACCAGAAGAAGTGATTCCCTTAGGGTGGAGCATTTTTCTATTAATAGTAGCATTCTGTATTATTTTTCCAATACTGATGAACAGGAATATTTTCAAGCATCAAAAAGAAAAAGCTACCTTTTTGAATTTGCTGTCCAATGCATTTTTGCTGCTCCTATTGATGAACTTATGGGACGCCATCGTAGTGGATATCCTTATTTTCGATTTACTCAAACCAGATTTTATGATGATTAAGGGAGCGGAGGACTATATCGAGACTTACGTAAACGCACAATTTCACATTACGGCGTTTTTCAAAGGTTTACCGTATTTACTTGTTGTGGCTTTTATTTCCGTCGGGATGTATAAGTTGATTTTTAGAAAAACTGGATAACAGGTTACCAAAAAGGATATCCTTACGTTTATTGAATGGCAATTTCATGATTGTTCGGACCTGAAATAGTTGAAGCGTTTATAAAAAATACTTTTACCGCAATGATTGGAGGTATTTCAGATGAAGTATTGGGCAAGAGGATTATCCATAAAAAGGAATTGGAATCTGGAATGAAAGACCTAAATACTATTGCCCAAGGCGGCACATTTAGCTACACATTCTTTAAGGCAAAGGCAAAAAAATAGCCTGGTAAATCGGACACTTTTTGTGAATACAAATCCGCTTAATAGCCCGGCCTATAAACACGGCCATTAAATACTATAGATTTATTGGGTATATAGAATGAACCAATCAAATAGATTTATAGGTTTTGTCAAGTTCATATTTCGGAGCGAAATTTGTTTAATTATTTCTAAAAAAACTTTAACAAAAGTTTAATTAGACTAATTAAATGTTTTTTTAATTCTGATTATCAAACACTTATAAAATATGGAAACCATCTAATTATTTAGAGCGATTCTAAACAATTTTTATTTAAACGTTCTTGGGGCTACATTCGTGAGGATTTGTTTTGCTCATGGAAACTACTCAAGTTTTACATATCGAGAGTTTTTCACTTAAGACCGAAGAGGATTTTCGTAAATTATATGACGCACACTGGGAACAAGTATGTAGCACATGTTTACGCCTCACTGGTGATATGAGCCTTTCGGAGGATTTGACCCAAGATATTTTTGTTTCCGTCTGGGAACGTAGGGAAAAACTCAGATTGAAGGAATCCATTGGGGCCTATCTGGCAAAGTCGGCCAAACTAAAAGTTTTTGAACACTACCGAAATTTATCCATAAAAACCAAGAATCTTAATGAGATTCAGAGGAAAACAAATAGCTCTGTACAAGATACTGACTTGCCCTTGGTACAATCGCTTTTATTGAAACAGATTCAAAAGGTAGTGGAATCCTTTCCCAAGCGAAGACGTGTTATTTTTGATATGAGTCGTAACCACGGAATGAACAATCAAGAGATTTCAGAAGCACTAAATCTTTCTCAACGCAATGTGCGCTATCATCTCAAAAAGGCAGTACTTAAAATAAAGAGCGAGCTTCATAGATTAAGCATCATAGTAATTTTCTTTTTCTTCTCTTAACCTCTTTTATCACTGGCCAATTCCAAGAGCCTTCTTTGAAGGCTAAAACAAACACGTGTCTTTAAACCTAAAAAGTTAAAGTATTGTTAAATGACCATTGTGTGTTTCCATAAACCTTGGATTGTGCAACATCATCATAAAAGGGATTAAATGATTGACAAGAAGTTAATAGAAAAGTATTTCAAGGGAGAGTGTACAATTGAAGAAGAGAATGAAATCAGAGATTGGCTGAAATCGGGAGAATTCGACGGTGGATTGAGTCTACCAAGAGATATAAAACAGGAAATGAAATTTCGAATTTGGCAAAAAGTCACAAATAAAGTGGGCTTTCCTGTCCACAAAATAACACCTGCCTATAGAAAGTACCTGCAACTGGGCATTGCCGCTTGTGTAATTTGTATTTCCTTTTTTGGAGGAAGGCTTTCTGCTAAAAATCTTTCAGCTACTAAAAACGAAACACCAACTTTAAAAGAACATTTGTATGTCAATGGTGGTAAGGACATGATTATTGACATCCCAGGCGATGAATTCAAAATAAAGTTTGAAGGAACGTTGCAATTGTATAACGCTTCTCAAGAAAGCCAGACCGTCAATACGGGAGATAGCACTTTAACACTGCTGCCATTAACAAAATACTATCTCATGGGTTCCAGCAATCAACCAAAACTTATCCATCATCTTTCCCTAGGCCCAGGTGAACAGTCACCGATTCCCAATATCAAGGAAATTTCAATTTTACGAACCGATTTCAAATAATGGGTAGACTAATAGGTTTAGCCGCACTCGTGATAGTCTTAAGTACAAATAGTTTGCAATCCCAAGAAATTTTTTCCATAGCTGGTAAAGTTTTAAACCAAAAAGGACAGCCTCTACCTTTTGCCACTGTTATTATAAAATCGATGCGTATTGGTACTGTTAGTGATAGTGAAGGCAACTATCTTTTGGGAGGGATACAAAATGGGAGACATACGATTACGATTAATGTATTGGGCTTTAGGGAGCAGAGCCTAATTGTTACGGTGCAAAACGCAAACTTGACGAAGGTAGACTTCATGCTAGAAGAACAAGTAGAAGACTTAGAAGAAGTTGTGGTAAAGGGCAAGAGCGATGCCAGTAAGCTCCGGGAATCAGCCCAAGCGGTGAACGTGGTCACTACGGAGACGGTTAAGCTCCAGACCGCTGATTTGGGCGAGATAATGGCAAAGACCGAGGGGGTCAGCGTACAGCGTGGCGGTGGCCTAGGGTCCATTGCACGTTTCGCCCTAGGGGGACTTTCCGGCGATCAAATACGCTTCTTCTACAACGGGGTTCCCTTGGATTTTAGCCCCTACGCATTTGGCCTTGCCAATGTGCCGGTGAACGCCATTGACAGGGTAGAGGTCTACAAGGGGGTGGTTCCCATCCAGTTCGGAGCTGATGCGCTTGGCGGGGCGGTCAACTTGGTTCCACCGCAGACCAACAAAAAAATTGGTGGCTCGTTGTCCTATCAAACGGGCTCCTTTGGTACCCACAGGGCCACTACCAATCTGGAACACTATAACGAAGGCTCCAGTTTTTTCGCCTCCTTCGGCGGCTTTTACGACCATACCGATAACAACTATAAAATAGATGTTGCCGTACCCGACGACCGTGGTCAGTTGGAACAGTTCGAGGTAGAGCGCTTCCATGATGCTTACAGGGCATTTGGGGTCAACTTCACCTTGGGGCTACGCAATAAGAAATGGGCCAAGGAGCTTAGCTTGGAGGGCTATTACGGTGATTATGACAACGAAGTACAGAACAGCCAGGCCCCGGGACTGATCAACGAGCCACAACTGGGTATCAACAATGCTGTTGCCGGAAGTCCCTTTGGGGAAGTTGTCTTTACCAGTTT
>JBHJJC010000039.1:0-4601 GCA_050042945.1 Croceivirga sp. | reverse complement strand
AGGGGGGAAGTATAAGTTGGCTACTTCAGGTTCTTTAGGTACTTCGGTTTCATTATCTGTAACCGTTTCTTCGGAACAGCCACAGACCAAGACGACCAATAAAATGATAAAAAGGAAAAAATGCTTCATGGTTTGGGTTTTATTTGGGACAATGCTGATTACTAAAGGTTTAACGAAAAGAATACAGAATTATGCATTAAAATCGACCAATTGCCCATGCTATTGTATTTTTGCATCCCAGTCAAATTGCTATGCGGACAAAATCCTTGAAAAAGAACAAGATTAATGTCGTCACTTTAGGATGCAGTAAAAACATTTACGATTCCGAGGTGCTTATGGGGCAACTGCGCGCCAACGATAAAGAAGTGGTGCACGAGGAAGAAGGTAATGTTGTGGTCATCAATACTTGCGGATTTATTGCCAATGCCAAAGAGGAGAGTGTCAACACGATTTTAGAATATGTTCAAAAGAAGGAACAGGGTAACGTAGACAAGGTTTTTGTCACGGGGTGCCTAAGTGAACGTTATAAACCTGACTTGCAAAAGGAGATTCCCAACGTGGATGAGTATTTCGGTACCAGTGATTTACCTAATTTACTGAAGGCGCTGGGTGCGGATTACAAGCATGAGTTATTGGGCGAGCGTTTGACGACCACTCCAAAAAACTATGCCTATCTTAAGATTGCAGAAGGTTGTGACCGGCCATGTTCGTTTTGTGCGATACCCTTGATGCGAGGAAAGCACAAAAGCAAGCCGATTGAAGAGCTCGTGGCAGAAGCGTCAACATTAGCTGCTAAAGGGGTGAAAGAACTTATTCTGATTGCCCAAGATTTGACCTATTACGGACTTGACCTTTATAAAAAGCGGAATTTGGCAGCGCTTTTAGAAAACTTGGTCAAAGTCGATGGTATTGAGTGGATTCGACTGCACTACGCCTTTCCGACAGGTTTTCCAACGGATGTGCTTGATGTGATGAAGCGTGAAGCCAAAATATGTAACTATATCGATATTCCGCTGCAGCATATTGCCGACCCAATTTTGAAAAGTATGCGTCGGGGTACCACCAAGGCCAAGACTACCAAGCTTCTATCCGATTTTAGGGCTGCCGTACCTGAAATGGCCATTAGAACAACCTTAATCGTTGGGTACCCCGGAGAAACGGAAGAAGATTTTCAGACTTTAAAGGAATGGGTGAAAGAAATGCGTTTTGAGCGTTTGGGTTGTTTTACTTACAGTCATGAAGAAAATACCCATGCCTACACCTTGGAAGACGATATTCCTGAGGAGTTGAAGCAAGAACGGGCCAACGAAATTATGGAGGTACAATCCCAAATATCATGGGAGCTCAACCAAGAGAAAATGGGAAAAACCTTCCGTTGTATTATTGACCGAAAAGAAGGTAATCACTTTGTTGGGCGTACGGAGTTTGATTCTCCTGATGTAGACAATGAAGTCTTGATAGATGCAGCTAAGCATTATGTTAAGGTTGGCGATTTTACAACAGTTAAGATTATTGAGGCCTCAGATTTCGACCTTTACGGAGAGCCAATACCACATTAAGGGAGCTTCAACGATGAAGTGGTTTGACCGTGATGATTGGTTATCATTATCCTATTATCAGATAATCTTTAAAGAAAATATGGAACGCGTTAAATATTCTGGTACGCCCCAAGGGCCTCTTTAATGACCCCTGCCCATATTTGATATCCCGCGCGATTGAGGTGTAAGCCATCACTTAGATAAAGTTCAGGTTTCGGGCGGTTATCGGAAGTGATCATTCTAGAGAAAACGTTGATAAACTGCCCGTTTTGTTCCCCTATGATATATTTTGATAACAATAGATTGGTTTCTATAATGTTGGGTAAGAGCGCTTCACGTTCCACACTTGGTTTGATACTGATCAAAGCCAAATCGATTTCAGGATATTTATGCAGTATTAAAGAAACGAGTGTTTTACAGTCGGCTAAAACTTCCTGTGGTGATTTGCCTTCCCCTAAATCATTTTCGCCACCATAGAGCACAATTTTTTGCGGATACACGTCTTTGAAGATTTCTTTGAAATAGTGTATGCACCATGCAAAAGAAGAACCACCAAAGCCAAAATTGAGTACATTTTTAGGATGAAGATCCTTTTTTATGTTTACCCAAAGTCGAATGGACGAGCTTCCGTAAAATACGATAAGATTATCCTGGGTTTTTAATTTGGCCACTCTGGTTTTCAGTCGTAAAATTTCATTGTGCCATATCTCCGGAGGACTGTTCATATCAGTGAAATTCGACGATTTTTCTTCAATTTGAGCAACGGTCTGTCTGGCATTTTTGACGTAACCTACATAATCTTGTTGTAAGTCATTAACAAAATCAATCAGGCGTTCTATAGACTGCGACTCAATTTTTTCACTCAATTTAAAAGGCGGTAGAATTTTACAATAATAGGTATCATCCTTAATTTTTTTATCGAAATTGTCTAGTACAAGCGGGATTAACAAGGGCTCTTTTTTCATTTTTAGTGCCAACTTAAAACTACCAAGTTTAAAGGGCCCCGGCGAGTCTTCGGTGGGGTATGAAGTTCCTTCTGGACTTATGATGAGATTCATGCCTTGTTCGAGAAAATGCGCAGCTTCCTTATAAAAAATACTTCTTGACATAGTCTTTTTAGTATGAGCGCGATGTTCCGATTCTTTGGTATATACATTGATATGCCCTAGTTTATTATAATAATCCTGATGTCCATACTCTTGACCCTGACCAATACGCACCGTTCGAATACCAGGTTCACCATACTTTTCATCTAAGATAAGGACACTAATGAAATGGGAATCTAAAGTAATTTGGAAATTGTTATTCAACGTATACCGTTGGTCATTGACCAAATGGTTATAGATAAAAATATGACCCGAATCATCCGGGAGGTTTTCCCATCCTTCTATATGATAGTTCAAACGATTGAAAAGTACCTTTGTGGCGAGTGCTGAGGCTTTTCGGGTTGCCTTAGTATCACTATGCTCATTATTGACCACGGTTGCGTATATATGTTCCAATCCTTGTACAAATCGAAGTTCGTCTTGATCGTCTTTAAGCAATTCGAGACTTAGCGAGGCGATGTGGCGTTCCAACGATGTGCCCTCAACCAGCATTCGATTTAAATGCTCATACGCCATTTCTTTGGTGTTCATATTCCGCAGTAAATGAGAAGTCTGATGTAATTTTGAAGAAAGTGGAATACGCGACTTATTGTTTTCAATCAATTGAAAAACGGCTTGAAGGTTGTATTTGCCCAACAGCCCGGCATATCGCAAAAACGCGGCGTTCATTTGGTTGACGATGAGCCATGATAGTTGTTTGTAGAATTGAAATTCAAAATCTTTATGGTGCTGAAAAAGAAGTGATAATTGGTGATACGAAATGAAATAAATGGAAGTTTTTTGTGAAGTGATGGCATTACAAATGTCTTTCTCACCCAGAAAACATGACCATCCGAAAATAAAGCCGGCATTAGTGATACCCCGTTGCTTTATTTCAATTTGCCCTTCAATACGTTTGATACTTACTGCGCCATTGACTAGAATATAGAGCCCATTGGTAAGACAATCTTGCACATAGAGTACCTCATAGGGCTCGTATTCCCTACGCTCGGCAATTTCAGCTATCATTGCGAGATGTGTTTCGGAAAACTGATCAAGAAAAGGAGAACAGCGCATGAGTTGAATTACCGCTGAGGTATCATTATTAGGTCTCATAAAAAATTCCCTGTCATCCGCGAGGGGTTTAAATCGAACGGGTTGTAATAATTCAGTCTGTTTTAATAGTGCCGTGCGCAACTGATGGTATAGGCCAGATGTTATTTTTTTGAGGGATGCATTCTGCGAATCATGATGAACATGCTCTTTTAACTGGTCTATAGGTATTTCAAAAAACTGAGCTGTCTCAGTAGAGGCCACAACGCGAAAGGTGTACCGACCCGGCGGGTTCAGACCATTAACTCCAAGGGTACTAAAGGCTTCAGAGATTTGACAGACCATGATTTCATTTTCAGAAGGTCCGAGTGATATGAAATAATCCATGCTTCCTTCTATCAACCATCTAAAGTTTCTGATTTCTCTATGATTGTCGCAAATGATATGGCCTTTTGGGTATTTTTTTAATATCCCTTTCGGGAAAATTTGTTGTAATGAAGTAAAATTGATGTCTTTCCCCAAGAAAAAATTTATTTAGAAAACCCAAAAATATTGTTTTATGGGCATTCAGGATTGCTACGGTAAAAAATAGAAAATTTAAAAGAAATAAAGGATTAGAGCGTAACCGCCGAAATTAATTGTTCAACAGTTGGATGGTCGTTACCCCCTGCCGGTTCAATGGTAATGTTCAATGATTCGGCCCGGTCAATATATTTTAAGGTTACCAAATCTTTATCGGTGGGTAGTAATCCCATATCAATCATTTCGCCGTTCACATCACTCCACATTTGATAGGTCTGTTCTGATGAAAGTTGGGGCAATCCTTTCGGATTCACGACAACCAACCGATTATCATGATTAACATAGGCAACAGCCCTAGAATTCGGTTGTACGCTATTGCCTTAGAGCACAAACGGAATGGTAC
>JBHJJC010000038.1:0-6819 GCA_050042945.1 Croceivirga sp. | reverse complement strand
TTGTACCGTAATAGTACTTATATAACTATCCGGGACACCCGACGATAAGACCCGCTCCCAAGCTTCAAAATGGTTCTTGTTCAAATTCTACGCTGTCGTATTGCAATAATCCAATGAACTTCTTTCTTCCTGTCCGATCGGCCCCTATCAATGGCCCCCCTTTTCGAAAAAAAACGCCCTGCATCACTCGCAAAGCGGGTGCAAATATAAAAAGGTTATCACCACACAACAAAATGTTTTTTAAGAAAAAAATAAAAAAAATTCAACATATTGATTTTCAATAATTTACTTTAGTTAACCATACTTTAATCCCTTCAAATCCCTACCAATCATTTATTCCTTCCCATCTACTTTCCTTTTTTAGGTATCACCAAAATTGCATCTCTTCTATGAGATGTTATCTTTGCGCTCTGTTTAAAATACCGAACGTGGGAACAATACAGATTACTTTGCCCGATGGGGCCCTAAAGACCATGCCAAAAAATAGCACTCCTTTAGAGGTTGCTAAATCAATAAGTGAAGGACTAGCGCGAAATATTATTTCAGCGCAATATGATGAAACGACAATTGAGGTGACCACTCCCCTTAAAAAAGACGGAAAGCTTACCTTATTTACCTGGAACAACCAAGAGGGTAAGAAAGCTTTTTGGCACTCCTCATCCCATGTGCTGGCGCAGGCCCTTCAAGAATTATATCCTGGCATAAAGCTGACCATAGGACCAGCTATTGAAAATGGCTTTTACTATGATGTGGATTTTGGGGAAAATCCAATATCTGAGAAAGACTTTCCTCAAATTGAAAAGAAAGCTTTGGAGATTGCCCGTGGAAAACATGACTTTACAATGAGAAGGGTATCTAAAACAGATGCCTTGGAATACTACAAGAAGGAAAACAATCCATTTAAGGTAGAGCTCATCGAAAACTTGGAAGATGGGGACATTACCTTTTGTGACCACAGCAGCTTTACGGATCTATGTCGCGGCGGCCATATTCCGAACACTGGTATTATCAAAGCCTTTAAAGTACTGAATGCAGCTGGAGCCTACTGGAGGGGTGATGAGAACAATCCACAATTGACACGGGTTTACGGTATTTCATTTCCCAAACAAAAAGAACTGACCGAATACCTTACTTTATTGGAAGAGGCCAAAAAGCGTGATCATAGGAAATTGGGAAAGGAGTTAGGGCTATTCATGTTTTCCCAAAAAGTTGGTCAGGGTCTACCATTATGGTTGCCAAAAGGTGCTGCTTTACGTGAACGACTTGAAAACTTCCTTAAAAAAGCGCAAAAAAAAGCAGGGTACGAAACGGTGGTCACCCCACACATCGGTCAAAAAGAACTGTACGTCACCTCAGGACATTACGCAAAGTACGGAGAAGACAGTTTTCAACCTATAACCACCCCAAAAGAGGACGAGGAATTTCTTTTAAAGCCAATGAACTGCCCCCATCATTGCGAAATATATAAATTTCAACCTAGGTCCTACAAAGATTTGCCCGTTCGATATGCCGAATTCGGAACAGTTTATCGCTACGAGCAAAGTGGTGAATTACACGGCCTTACAAGGGTTAGGGGATTTACCCAAGATGATGCCCATATCTTTTGCACCCCAGAACAATTGGATCAAGAATTTAAAAACGTTATTGACCTTGTACTCTATGTATTTACTTCATTAGGTTTTGACAACTTTACCGCGCAGGTCTCGATTAGGGATATGGAGAAGCCAGAAAAGTATATTGGTTCGCCAGAAAATTGGGAGAAGGCGGAAAAGGCCATTATTGAAGCGGCTAAAGACAAAGGGTTGGATTTTATTATAGAAGGTGGAGAGGCTGCTTTCTATGGGCCAAAACTGGACTTTATGGTAAAAGATGCCTTGGGGCGAAGCTGGCAATTGGGTACCATTCAAGTCGATTACAGCCTACCTGAACGATTTGATTTAACCTATAAGGGCAGGGATAACGAACTTCATCGCCCTATCATGATACACAGGGCACCTTTCGGAAGTTTGGAACGATTCGTTGCTATATTATTGGAACACACAGCAGGGAATTTCCCCTTATGGCTTATTCCCACACAAGCTATTGTTCTGCCCGTCAGTGAGAAACACGAAAATTATGCGCAAAAAGTTTTGAATTCACTGGAAAATCACGAAATTCGCGCGCTTGTTGATGAGAGGAATGAGACGGTAGGTAAAAAAATCAGAGAGGCGGAATTGCAAAAAATTCCCTTTATGATTAATGATGGAGAACGTGAGGTCGAGGAAGGAACGATAAGTATAAGAAAACATGGGGGAGCGGATTTAGGGAACCTATCAATACAAGAATTCTCAAATTTGATTTCAACGGAAATAAATAGTACTTTAAAGTCGTTTTAAAAATTTAGGTTTAATTTAAATACAGAATACCATAGCAATACGAAGAAGGTCAAGGCCGCAACCAAGAAGGGAAAACAAAAACCCACACAATATCAATGATAAAATTACTGCCCGTGAAGTGCGACTTGTAGGCGATAATGTTGAGATGGGCGTCTACCCTCTTCCTAAAGCCTTGCAGAAAGCACAGGAATTGGAACTGGATTTAGTGGAAATTTCACCCAAGGCGAATCCACCTGTCTGTAAAATCATTGACTATAAGAAGTTTCTTTACGAACAAAAGAAACGGGAAAAGGTCATGAAGGCCAAGGCCACTAAGGTTATCGTAAAGGAGATTCGATTCGGGCCTCAGACAGATGACCACGATTATGAGTTCAAAAAACGGCATGCTGAAAAGTTCCTCAAGGATGGAGCGAAATTAAAGGCCTATGTTTTTTTTAAGGGAAGGTCAATCGTGTACAAAGACCAAGGGGAAATTTTATTGCTTCGATTGGCACAGGAATTGGAAGAACATGGAAAGGTTGAGCAGATGCCGAAATTAGAGGGTAAACGAATGACGATGTTCATTGCCCCTAAAAACACTAAAAAGTAAGTGGGACACCAAGAAATTGGTTCAATTATATCAAGAGAAAAATGCCAAAAATGAAAACAAAATCCAGTGCCAAAAAGCGGTTCAAGCTTACAGGTACCGGTAAAATCAAAAGAAAGCACGCTTTTAAGAGTCATATTTTGACCAAAAAGTCTAAAAAGCGGAAGCTTAAATTGACACACTCCACTTTAGTTCATGAGTCAGATGTCAATAGTATTAAAGAGCAATTACGCTTAAAGTAATTGTTCATTCGGTAAATTATTAACCCTGGAGTCGGGCCTTAAAAGTGTCATAACCAATTGGCCGCCTGCTACAAAAAAGTAAAAGAAATGCCAAGATCAGTAAATTCAGTTGCTTCAAGAGCGAGAAGAAAAAAAGTGATGAAGCAAGCCAAAGGTTACTTTGGAAGACGTAAAAATGTCTGGACGGTAGCCAAAAATGCGGTAGAAAAAGCAATGCAATATGCTTACCGCGACAGAAGAAACAAAAAGAGAAATTTTAGAGCACTTTGGATTACCCGTATCAATGCCGGTGCGAGAATGCACGGAATGTCGTATTCGCAATTTATGGGTAAAGTAAAGTCAAATGGTATTGAACTCAACAGAAAGGTTCTTGCCGACTTAGCAATGAACCACCCAGATGCGTTCAAAGCCATTATTGAAAAAGTGAAATAAAAAATTTAACATAAACTATATCCCACTAAGTGACCCGCTTTATCGAGCGGGTTTTTTTGTGAATAATTTTAATGAAAACTTGGTATCGGTAAAACGTTTTACGGAAGATATGTAAAAAGAGAAAATTATAGTAAAGCGTAAACCACATTATTTCAGAAAATTACATGAACCTGTAAAATAAAATCCTACAAAAATAGGATGGGAAAATAATAAGCCTTCCATTATTTAGTTATTGAACTGTTTAAATAATCAATCAAGACTGATGAAAACACAATTCAATAGACGCAAAAAACTTTTCATATTATCGATTGTACTGGTGACCTGTTCCGTAAGAGCCCAATCATATTTCGGGTTTGCAACAGAAAATTATTCTGGAGTGAATGGTGTCATTTTGAACCCAGCTTCAATCGCAGATTCTAGATTTTTAGTTGATATCAACCTTGCGGGTGTTCATGGCCTCGGCACCAATAACGTTTTTTCAGCGAATAAACTTTCAGACTTATTTAAAGATGATTTTGATGCGGACATCGATTTAAATCAGAATCTCGATACTGAAAACAGACTATATACCCTTGGGGACGTTCTTGGTCCTTCCGTAATGGTGACCTTAAATTCAAAAAATGCCATTGCTGTGTACACTCGTGCACGGTTTATTTCGAATGCTAGTTTTAACGGTACCGATATTGACCAAATTGAGGACCTTGATAATATAGATTTTAATGACCCCAATTTCAATTTGATCATTGACCAGTCCAATACCCTTGCCAATGCCCATGCATGGGGCGAGGTTGGTATATCTTATGCAAGAGTTTTTAAAGATGACAACCAACATTTTTTAAAGGCTGGTATCACGGCAAAATATTTAATTGGATTAGGAAGCGGTTACGGAAATACAACTGATTTAAGGGGTACCTACGTGGGAAATAATAATGGCGCTTCTGATTTCTATGGTGGTAATATTGATTTAGAAGGAAACTTAGCGTATGGTCTTTCTTATGATGGTGACTTTGACGATTTTGATTTTGATACCCTAGAACGACCCACATCTTTTGGTGTGGACCTTGGGGCGGTATATGAATGGAGACCTGATTTTGAGGATTACTGGGTGACGGATAAAAACGGAAATAAAATATTAGACCCCACACAAAACAAATACAAACTCCGTATCGGAATTTCAATAACAGATATTGGCGGCATCAATTACAAAGACGGTTTTCAAAGTAACTACCTAATTAATGGTGAGAGTATTGACTTTGTGAATGATTTACAAGAGGTTGTTTTAAATCCCGCTAGCGATATCGACGATGTGACGACTATTCTGGACAATAATCAAGATTTTATCAATCAAGTGGCAGAAAACTCCAGTTTTGGAGATTTGATCAATGACTTACAAAATGCCAATACCGTCGCCGAAGTCGAAAATTTATTAGATGCCAACAGTGAAGAATTGGTTGACCTAATCGAGGAAATTGAAAATACGGATAACCTTGAAGAACTACTTAACGATTTTAACCTTATCAATTCGTTGACCACACAAGGGCTCAAAACAAGTCTCCCTACCGCATTGCATATCAATGCTGATTGGTCATTTAATAAAAACCTGTTTATCAATCTAGCAACAGATCTGTCTTTGACTTCGAGAAAAAAAACCGGAAGGGTAAGTATTGCCAATGAAATAGCCTTGATACCCCGTTATGAAAGCAGAAGCTTTAGCTTTTATTCACCATTCCGAATTCAACAAGGCACCGGTTTTGAATGGGGAACCGGATTTAGATTCGGTCCTTTATATGTAGGATCTGGTTCCATATTATCAAACTTAATAGGAGGTAATATTGAAGGCGCCGATGTTTATGCGGGACTCAAGATTCCTATTCTTCGAAAACGCGATAAAGATTTTGATGACGATGGTGTAAAGGACAAGAAGGATGAATGTGTAGAAGTACCTGGTGAAATTGAGAATCAAGGTTGCCCATGGCCTGATACCGATGGAGATACTGTGATTGATAAAGAGGATGAATGCCCAGAAGAAGCTGGAGAACCTGAAAACAAAGGTTGTCCATGGCCTGATACTGACGGTGACAGTGTACTTGATAAAGACGACCAATGTGCAGAAGAAGCTGGTGAACCTGAAAATAACGGCTGCCCATGGCCTGATACTGATGGTGATAGTGTACTTGACAAAGACGACCAATGCCCAGATGAACCGGGAACCGTTGCAAATAATGGATGCCCAGAACCTGAAGTAACCGAAGAAGTACAAAAAGAATTGAATTCTTATGCAAAAAGTATTCTATTTAATTCAGGCAAATCAACCATAAAAGCAGAATCTGCAGCTGTTTTGGCTGATATTCTGAAAATTTTGAATGAATATCCGAACGCTTCTTTTACCATCGAAGGTCACACGGATAGTATCGGAAGTGCGCCGTCGAATCAAAAATTATCGGAAAAAAGAGCGGCGGCCGTTGAAAGATTCTTGGTAGACAAAGGCGTTGACCCATCAAGATTATCATCTATAGGCTATGGCGAGGAAAAGCCCATCGCAACAAACATGTACAAAGATGGTCGTGAGAAAAACAGAAGGGTTGAAATCAATTTAGTGAAAGAATAACCTTATTCCCTTTTACAATACTGAAAGCCGTTTGAAAAGTTATTTCAAACGGCTTTTTGTGATACAATACCTCTTACCAAACACCTAAAAAATGAAGGAAACTTTTGTAAAAACGACTTTGAATCCATGGCGGTACCACCCTCATATCGAAACACCAAATAACTGAAAAGTCAAAGTCCAAAAGCAGTAATGACCAAATTCCGTCCTGACGCATCATTACGATGCTCACAAAGGTAAATACCTTGCCAAATACCAAGATTTAGCCTGCCAGCAGTAATTGGTATTTGTACAGATGCACCCATGAGTGATGCTTTGATATGTGCCGGCATATCATCGGGACCCTCATAATTATGTAAATAATAAGGTGCATTTTCAGGTACCAGTTGGTTCATATGACTTTCGAAGTCTATCCGAACTGTAGCATCGGCATTTTCTTTGAGGGTCACACTTGCCGACGTATGCTTTACAAAAACTTGTAAAAACCCACTCGAAATATACTCCATCTCAGGAAGCGCTGAACACACTTCGGATGTAACTAAATGAAATCCTCTTGAAAATGGTTTGAGCTTAATCTCT
>JBHJJC010000037.1:0-44610 GCA_050042945.1 Croceivirga sp. | reverse complement strand
CATAAATGTTGGTCAAACAATAGGCCCTAAAATCGATTGGATCAGGGCAAGCCGCAAAACAACCATTGTATTCCTCTGGATATTTCACTTGAACGGCCAAAGCTTCCCAACCACCGGTTGAGCCCCCGTATAAAAAGCGTGCCCACCCCTCACCCCTGCCCCGAAATTGTTCTTCAATGTGAGGGATCAATTCATAGGTAATTGCATCTCCGTATGGACCTTGGCTTGCCGAATTTACTGCGTAAGAGTCATCATAATATGGTGTTGGATGTTGTATTTCGACAATTAAAAATCTAGGGAAGTCCGGCTCATTCCAACGTTTATAGAAATCATAAGCTTCTTGCTGTTGTATAATATTGTACCCTTTTACATCAAAGCGAGCAGCATAATCGGGTTCCATATTGGGGTCAGGCGGAGTAGTTCTAAATCCGCCAAAATCGCTCGGAAAATGTCCATGAAAAATCATCAAAGGATACTTTGCTTCCGGGTGCTCGTCAAAGCCTTTTGGTAGAAGCACATGGGCTCCTAAATACATATCCCTACCCCAGAACTCCGATAATTTCTCAGATTTCAGCTTTATATGCTTTACCCATTTGGTATCTGCGGGTTCTTCGATTGGCGGCACAATCTGGTTCATAACGATATTAACATTTTGAATACCATTGTCTCCGATAGTTATTTTGAACGGTTGACTATAAAGGTTTCCAGGAGAACGATTCCATTGCTGCCCTTCGCCATTGTCCATTGGCAACTTGACCGTATGCCCTGTAATGAGATCAAAGGTTTCATATACATGAAGAAGCGCCTGAATAGTGTACTCTCCAGCTTGGAGTTCAGCCAAACTTTCATAAGGGAAACCAAAAATCGATTCATCGAATACAATTTCTTGTCCGGGTACCATTCCATTGACATCCATACCAAAAACAGGTTGGGCATTGAGTCCTGAATTTATCTGAAATCGGGGTTCCTTTTCGTCGTTTGAAGAAAGCATCAAAAGTATCCTGCCATCAATAGGCTGCTCGTTTACCATCTTATCAAAAGAAACGGTTATGGCAAATTTACGTTCTTGTTCTTGACAAGAAATCAGCAGACAGACGACAACGAAGAGCAGTAAAAGGCTGTTTTTCATGGTAGTTGATTTGTCTTTCAAGTTAATCTTTTTAAGACGACTTTCAGAAGAAAAATCATTCGACATCACAAACAATGCTTTTATACCAAGACAGGTGCTGGAAATACATTACAAGTTCCGCTGCCACCATTAAAATGTGTTAAACCAGGTATTTTATCGAATTTTTACGATTTTTCATACCATGCACCAGTGATGCATCGTTTGATGCATATGAACCCCAAGTTTTACAGTAAGATGAAAATCATTCTACTTTTATTGACCGTAGTATTTACAACAATGGCCATAACGGGCTGTACCAATGATGAGGGAGAGGATTTGGATGTGATTACCCCAAATGATGAAGAGGAATTGGTGTTGGAAAAACAAAAATCGAAATAAGTATCTATTTAAATCCCAACTCCTCGATTTTCTTTTCCATACGATTGGAAATTTCTTCAACACGTTCTTCATAACTAGAGTTCTGACCGCATGATGCCGAGATGGATAACCATTCTTGCGACCAAGATGAAGCTTTTCCCATCATTTCGGAATACTCAGGTGATGTCACCGCTTTCATCGGATTACCTTTATACTTGGCCATGAAGGCGATATATCGTTCTGACCATTCTTCAAACTTATTTATAAAATCATCACAGTTTGTCATTTCTGTGGTTACCTCTCCATTTGTGTCCGCTTCATTACCTAATACTATACTTTCAGTAACATCAGATTGCTCTTTGTCACCGCTTTTATTCTTGCAAGAAAACGATACCAACATTACCATCAAAACTAAAATACCTTGTAATTTCATGATTCACTAATGTATTGATTACTAAATAGGAAGGTAATTAATCTATTGTAAAAACACTTGAGGTAGATTCCCAATCTTTTTTACGACTTATGCCTTTCTCTGGCCAAAAGTGTGTTTTTAAGCAACATCGCTATGGTCATTGGCCCCACCCCACCCGGAACCGGAGTGATATAAGAGGCCTTTGACGATACCTCATCAAAATCAACATCACCAGTGATGTAATACCCTTTGGGTCTAGCCTCATCAGGAACACGGGTAATGCCCACATCAATAATCACAACACCCTCTTTGACCATGTCAGCTTTAAGAAAATCGGGAGATCCCAAAGCGGATACAATGATATCGGCATTCTTGGTAAAGTCGGTTAAATTTTGGGTTCTACTGTGTGTTATGGTCACTGTTGCGTCTGCTGCTTTTCCTTTCTGACTCATCAAAATACTAATGGGCCTACCTACGATATGGCTCCTACCAATAACAACGGTATGCTTGCCCGAGGTATCAATATTATAACGCCTTAGAAGTTCCATAATACCGAATGGAGTCGCTGGAACGAAGGTTTCCATGTCCAAGGCCATTTTTCCAAAATTGGTGGGATGAAAACCATCAACATCCTTGTCTGGATGAACGGCCATCAATATCTTTTCTTCATCTATATGTTTTGGGAGGGGAAGTTGAACAATATAACCATCAATCGCTGCATTATCATTTAATTCTTGGACCTGTCGAAGCAAAGCTTCTTCAGTAGTGTCTTCGGGCATATGGATTAAGGTAGATTCGAACCCTATTTTTTTACAAGACCTTACTTTACTACCCACATAGGTCAGACTGGCCCCATCATTACCCACCAAAACAGCGGCAAGGTGAGGAACTTTTTCACCGCGTTCTTTCATTTGGGCCACCTCAACGGCGATTTCTTCCTTGATTTGATTTGAAATTTTCTTGCCGTCTAAAATCTCCATAATATAAACTTGACTACTGACTACTGACTACTGACTACTGACTACCGAAATCAACGCATATTTTGCATCATCTGCATCATCTGTTTTCCTTTGCCCCCTTGCATCATCTTCATCATCTTGCTCATTTGGTCAAATTGTTTTAGGAGCTGATTTACATCTTGAATGGACCGTCCACTACCGGCGGCAATTCGTTTTTTTCGACTCGAATTGAGTTTTGAAGGATTCGCCCGTTCATCTGGGGTCATGGAATGAATCATGGCTTCTATGTGCTTAAAGGCGTCATCATCGATGTCAATTCCCTTTAGCGCCTTACCCATTCCAGGAATCATACCCATTAAATCCTTCATATTGCCCATTTTCTTAATCTGCTGAATCTGACTTAAGAAATCATCAAATCCAAACTTATTCTTGGCAATCTTCTTTTGAATTTTTCGGGCCTGTTCTTCATCAAACTGCTCTTGCGCACGCTCAACAAGTGAAACCACATCACCCATACCTAAAATACGATCGGCCATACGGGAAGGATAGAAGATATCAATCGCCTCCATTTTTTCTCCTGTACCGATAAACTTGATGGGTTTGTCAACAACAGACTTTATTGAAATAGCAGCTCCGCCACGGGTATCACCATCCAATTTGGTTAAAATGACCCCATCGAAATTCAACACATCATTGAAGGCCTTCGCCGTATTTACGGCATCTTGCCCAGTCATGGCATCAACAACGAACAAAGTTTCCTGTGGTTGTATGGCTTTATGGATGTCAGAAATCTCATTCATCATTTCTTCATCCACAGCCAAACGACCTGCAGTATCGATGATCACCACATTACAGCCCAATTCTTTTGCCTTTTTAATACCGTCTTGTGCAATGGCAACAGGATTCTTGTTCTCCCTATCGGAATAAACCGCTGCACCTATCTGTTCACCAACAATATGTAATTGGTCTATCGCAGCTGGACGATACACATCACAAGCCACCAATAAAGGTTTTTTGCTTTTTTTCTTTTTAAGAAAATTGGCCAGTTTACCTGAAAAGGTAGTTTTACCAGATCCTTGAAGGCCAGACATCAAAATTACCGCAGGACTTCCGCTCAAATCAATATCAGCGGCATCACCGCCCATCAGCGTAGTTAGTTCATCCTTAACGATTTTGACCATTAATTGCCCCGGCTGCAGCGTGGTCAATACATTTTGACCTAATGCTTTCTCCCTAACGGTATTGGTAAATTCTTTGGCAATCTTAAAGTTAACGTCCGCATCCAGAAGTGCCCTACGGACTTCCTTTACGGTTTCGGCAACATTGATTTCCGTAATCTTACCGCGACCTTTCAGGTTGTGTAAGGCTTTGTCGAGTTTCTCGCTTAAATTGTCAAACATCGGCTTGCATCATTTTTGAAGAAGAACAAATGTAGTAATTCAAGTGGATTACTGCCTTCGTAGAAATGACAAATCACGTGAGAAATAGGAGTGGAATCAAAACACAAACCATTTCTAAACGATATTTTCTTTTTCAATTCTTTTTGAAATGAAAACAGGTTTCATATTTGTGGAAATAAAAAAAGGACAGCTTTGGGGCAAACTGTCCTTTAATCAAAGATTTGGAGCAAAAGACTATAATTTTATCTCGAAAATCAATGTTTTATAGTTCACTTCATCGTCTTCATAAACCAATTCCAATCTACTGGCGGAAACTGCATTAACAAACCATCCTTCGGCTAAATTTCCTAAAGGATCATCCATCCCCAGATTTAGAACAAAGACGAGGTTTCCATGGGTATCGCGAATTGCCCTCCAAACGCCAGCAGCAATTGGATCATCATTGATACTGACCTCAACTTGGTTGAACATTGAAAATCCGAAGTCCATGCCAGCGTAATTATCTGTTTCATCCACACCTTCATCATCATAAAGTGCTACGGTCCAAAGTCCACCCAACATAATGTTTCTGATTTCGGCAACATCTTCATCGCCCGCACCATCATCGCAAACCTTTTGAAGAATCATTTTGTAGCCTATGGCATCATCTTCCAATTTAATTCGTGTAGTTTCGACGATACTATCCCCCATAATGTCTACAACAGGCCATTCAAGATTGACAGCATTCTCCATCATAATCTCTATACTTAAGGTTCGTTTTCCATCAGCATTAGCACCAACCTCCCATGTTCCTTCAAACGTCGTAATACCGTCTCCTAGGGTTACCTGTCCATTTTCACCAAAGATGAACTCATACCCTAAAAGTCTATCGAAGTCCACACCCTGCAATTCTAAGTCCCCGATAATCCACTCACACTCCATTAAAGTATTCATAAGGGTCTCGACGCTAATGATTCCGTTATCGTCATTTCCGCCATCATCATCACCACCGTCATCTTTGTGGTCATCTTCATCACATTGTCTTTTTAAAATAATTTTGTTGTCGTTGTCGGAATAAAACTTGATTTTTCCTTCTTCAATCTCATATACAAGCCATAGAAGGTTAAAATCTTCAAAAACGCCAAAGTCCATTTCAACGGCAGGACCATCTTCAGTGAATTTGAAACTCCATTCCCCTTCAGTGATTTCATCCATAGATCGTATCAACTTTACCTTTCCATTTTCATCAAAATCAAGTACAAAACCCGAATATTGTTCTGTCTGTGCCATACCAAAACGTCTCACATCATACATCTTCCATTGACACTCCGTCAAAAACTCCTCAAAGTGTTCTTCGTCAAAATCATCATCGTTATAATCATCATCATCATCTTCATCACACTCATCTTTTGCCGCTTCAAGAACACGTGCCAACTCAGCATTGGTAGTGACCTGAACTTCGGTGCCATCAAACTTTTTCAAAGACACCGGAAATTCAATACTAACCAACTCGCCCTCATCACGCTCATGAAAGAACCTTCTTAATTCCCGATCACTATTAATAGTGACACTTCCCGCCTGTTGACCGTCGATGTCAAATGTGAACATGGTAATGGGATACACGAAGTCGATACACTCTATATCATCATCATCGCCACCCTCAAGACATTCGGCAGCCAATTCACGAAGCGCCTCTTTACTTTCGATAACCACTTCGGCAAAATCAGCAAGGGTTATGGTAATAGGAAAGACAATGTTCAGTACATCTTCATCATCATCAAACTCATCAAAGATTTCCTCAATCAATTTTAAATCTTCAATACTATCTATCGTAATTTGAATTCCTGCAACCTCTACAGTGTATGGAAACTGAACTGCAATACAACTGGCCTCATCAACAATATTATCGAAAGAACCATCATTCGAGGCCGTATTCACTATCAATTCAGCAGTAGAAGAATCTGCTTCAAGGGTTTCTTGCACATCACTACCAACTTCTTCAAACTCTTCTTGGCAAGCCGTAAATAGCGTGACCAAGGCCACGGAGCTTGCTATCATCAACTTGTAAATTAATTTTTTCATAACGATTTGGATAATTTCATGTTTATATGGTTTTAAAAACAATCATTTGTCAAAATACCCTACCTGTAAGTTCATATTTTTTCAAATATCTTTGGGGAACCTTGTAAAAAGGAATGCATGGGCAACGTTTGTGAAGAACATATCTTCAGTTCAATATTCAAGACTAATTCCAAAACGGTTTTTAACTACATCTATTATAAGTTTGGTAATGAAGAAAAAGCCAATGATGCCGTTCAAGAGGCTTTTGTAAAACTATGGGAGAACTGTGCCAAAGTGCCTTCTGAAAAGGCGAAATCATATTTATATACAGTCGCAAACAATCTTTATCTCAATGTCTTAAAGGCCGAGAAAGTGCGATTAAAATATGCTGACCAACATTCAAAATCCATTGACAAAGAATCACCGGAATATATTTTAGAAGAAAAACAGTTTCAAAAAAAATTGGAAACAGCGCTGAACGCCCTTCCAGAAAATCAACGCACGACTTTTCTTTTGAATCGAATTGATGGAAAAAAATACAGTGAAATCGCAGAAATGGAAGAAGTAAGTGTCAAAGCTATTGAGAAACGCATGCACCTAGCTTTGAAAAGCTTAAGGGTGAAAATAGATGGAATCTGAACATGGTTAGTGGTTAAAAATTATTACAAATCAATGATTTACTTCAAAAGTAGGGTTTTGAAGAAGTAAGTTGTTATAAATATGGTAAAGCATAGAAATCATGCAAGAAAATTACTTGGCTAAATGGTTAAATGATGAACTCTCAGAAGAAGAGTTGGCTGAATTCAAAAAGTCTGGTGAATACGCCTCTTATATGAGAATAGTCCAGACCTCAAAGAATATGGTAGCTCCTGAATTCAATGTCAATCAAGCATGGGATAGCCTAAAGACAGCACAATCTGCACCGGAAACGAAAGTATTGCCCCTAAATCCGTTTAAACCATTTCTACGCGTTGCCGCAGTTATAGCAGTACTGATTATAGGTGCCTATTTTTATCTTGGTTCAAGTGATGAAACCTTTACCGCCCAACTCGCTGAACGCACAGCATTGGAATTGCCCGATGCCTCTGCAGTAATATTGAATTCAGGCACCACATTATCTTTCAGCAAAAAAAATTGGAGCGACAACCGAAACGTCGAGCTTAAAGGCGAAGCCTTTTTTAAAGTAGCCAAAGGGAAAAGATTTACGGTTTCCACTGATATAGGAACAGTAGCGGTCTTGGGAACGCAATTTAATGTGAAGAGTCGAAAAAATTTCTTTGAAGTTACCTGTTACGAAGGCTTGGTAAGTGTAAATTTCAATGATAACGAGCATAAATTGCCAGCCGGTCATTCTTTTACCGTTTTGAATGGTGAAATACAATCCAATCAAGATATCAATATAAGTATAAGTACCCCTTCATGGACCAGAAATGAAAGTACTTTTAAAAGCGTTCCGCTTCATTATGTTTTCTCAGAACTTGAACGTCAATTTGATATTGAAGTGATGATAGAGAATATTGATACCGAAATCTTATTTACAGGTACGTTCAACAACACTGACATCAATCTAGCGTTAGAAAGTATTAGTACTCCTTCCCAAATTCGTTATAAATTGGAGACGGATAAGGTACTTTTTTATGCACGGAACACTCCATAAGGCACACTTCTATTTTACGCTTGCCCTAGGGCTTTTAGGAGCAATACAAACCTTGGCTCAAGATACAGGGGTTATTGGCCTAACCTTATATATCGTGCAATTGGAAGAACGTTTTGATGTAAAGTTCTCTTATGTCGATGAAAACCTTCAAGGCATTGAGATTCAAGTTCCGTCCTCCGTCGAATTCACAGAAATTCTAAAAAACCTTACGGAGCAAACGGGTATAGAAATCAAAAAATTAAATGAACGCTACTTTACATTGAGCAAAGCCAGATTGGTGAATATTTGCGGTCGTGTTTTCGATAAATTTGCAAAAAATACAGTACACGGTGCCACAATTGATGTATTGGGTACTAACAAAGCAAAAGATACCAATGCACAAGGAAAATTCAGTGTAGAAGATATCAATCGGTCAGCATCACTTCAGATACGATATTTGGGCTATACCACGAAGATAGTTGCAGTGTCTGACTTGATCGAACAGAAAGGTTGCCCTAAAATACTCTTGGCAGAACAAAGGGAACAACTAAATGAGGTGGTGGTTTATGAATTCCTTACAAAAGGAATCATAAAAGAAACTGATGGAAGTGTGACACTAAACACCGGGGAATTGGGTCTTTTACCAGGATTGGTCGAGCCAGACATGCTGTTCGGCATTCAGGCACTACCGGGCATCAAAAGTATCGATGAGACGGTTTCTGATATCAACATACGGGGCGGTACCAACGACCAAAACCTTATTTTATGGAATGGTATTAAAATGTACCAATCGGGTCACTTTTTTGGATTGATTTCAGCTTTCAACCCCTATTTGACAGAAAAAGTATCAATATATAAAAATGGTACCCCAGCACAGTATGGTGATGGTGTAAGCGGAGTGATTTCCATGGAAACAAAGAATACCATTGAAGATTCGTTTTTTGGTGGTGCGGGCATTACCCTTATCAGTGGCGATGCTTTTGGTCAGGTTTCCCTGAACGATAACATGGCATTTCAGTTTTCTGCAAGAAGATCGACCACTGATTTTTTGGATACCCCTATTTATGGAAGTTTTACGGACAGGGCTTTTCAAGATACAGAGATAAGGAACGAACAAAATGAAAGGGTCAATGAAAATCTAGAACAGGATGAAACATTTTTTTTTTACGACTTCTCCGGAAAAGTTTTGTATGATATCAACGACTACCACAAGGTACGTCTTAGCTTTATTGCTATTGACAATAACCTTGATTTTGAAGAGACCGATACGGAAACCAATGAAACCTCAAGAAGCTTTTTAGATCAAACCAATCTATCCATTGGTCTGCAATGGCATGCCGACTGGACGAAAAGTTTTTCAACCCATGCGAATATCTATTTTTCTAAATACGATTTGGACGCCCAAAGCTTTTTTCCGAATCAGGTACAGCGTTTGGACCAAAAGAATATTGTCGAAGAAAGAGCCGTAAAACTCAATTCGAATTTGAAAATTTCCGAATCCATCTCCTGGACTAACGGATATCAATATATCGAAACCGGAATTACAAATAGGGCCATTAATGTTCAGCCAGCATTCAGAGCAGATTCTAAAGATGTCATTCGGGTTCAGGCACCTTATACACAATTGAATATTCGCTCTCGTGACAATACCTTTTTTGCAAGTGGTGGACTTCGGGTAAATTATATTGAAAATTTAGCCTCATTTGGTGCCTCTTTTAATCGATTTCTTATTGAACCCCGAGTCAATCTAAATTTTAGGCTGGCCAATTACATAAGGGGGCAAATTCTTGGGGAATTTAAGAGCCAAAGCACCAATCAGGTCATTGATCTCGAACAAAATTTTTTGGGCGTAGAAAAACGACGGTGGACACTCTCAAACGATAATGATCTTCCTTTGACACAAAGCAAACAGGGATCGATAGGTTTCAACTATTCCAAAAACCAATTTTATGTGGGCCTTGAAGGATTTTACAAAAATGTTGACGGCGTTAGTACGAGAACCCAAGGATTTCAAAATGAGAACCAATTTAATGGGGAGTTGGGCAGCTATGAGGCACGCGGTATTGAATTCTTGGTCAACCAAAAAGGAGAAAACTACAGTACATGGCTGAGCTATACCTACAATAAAAATGATTACACCTACGATAGCATTGTACCGCCTGTATTTCCCAATAATCTTGATGTCAGACATACGATAACGCTCGCAGGAACGTATGAAATCAAAAAACTCAAATTCGGACTTGGTATCAACTACAGAACGGGAAGACCCTACACGGAACCTGTGGAGGACGGTTCGTTGGATACGACAGTCTTCCCCGCGCAAATCAATTTTGAAGCCCCCAATAGCAGCCGTTTACCAGAGTATCTCAGGATAGATACTTCAGCAACTTATTCCTTTGAAGTTGGTCAAGAGACCAATGCCAAAGTGGGCTTTTCATTGCTTAATATCACGGGGAGAACCAATATTCTTGACCGTTATTATCGCTTATCTGAAAATAATGAAATCGAACGCGTCGATAATACCTCGTTGGGCCTTACCCCTAATCTCAGTTTTAGAATCACTTTTTAAGTCGCTCAAGCTTCGACATCACCATTACATGAGGAAAAGTTATGGCTGCTAACACATACAGTACCACCGTTATAAAAAAATCAACCCTATCCTTTAACAACCCATACAACACCAATAACCCCAAAATAGAAATCAACCAATAGATATATGAGCTTTTAAGATAGGCGATAAAAGTATACTTCGTGGCCTTGCCATAAAGCACGCCGATTTGGTCATACAAAGAAGGGATACTGTGCCACAAAATAAAATAAATCGCAAAACCCCAGACTAAAGAAGAATTGGCAAAAACAATAGCCAATACCATCAGGTAGAATAGTTCTTTAATAACATTGATACGTAATTCTTTTTCGCGCACCATTTTAAATGCAATTATTAGCAAGCCTACTAAAGCTACTATTAAAATAGATTGAAATACTTCATTTGCAAACACCCAGCCCGATGCGTCAGAAATAATGGCTATCGTTTCGTTTAACTTTAAATTGAATATTAAAAACAATATGACCAAGCCATAACATAAAAACAATGCATGCCTATATCGGGAGGGGTATTCCATTCTGCTTCCCAAATGCTGCTCGCCGAAGTGATATGCACTGATAAGTATAAAGAATACCAAAGCGAATCCTCTTGATATTAGAAAAAAAAAGGTCACTAATCCCATAGCACCCAAATACATTCCCAGTAGCTTTCTTGTAGGATTTTTATTTGATAATGAAGAAATTAAAGTAATATCATTTGCGCCATGCAGTACGCCAAAGGTCAATATTAATCCATAGGCCAAATAATCTTGTACTTGAGGACTTATTTGAGTTGACAACCACAACCCAAAAATTGTTAAAACCAGGATTATATTTTTCAAAATTGAAACATCTCTATTTACGTTTAAAGATATGGTAAAAATATTATACATTTTTTACCATTTTCCTGTTTAACTTTTTCTATATTTGGTCTAAACAAAATCTAATTAACTATTATTTATATGAAATCTTTATTCTTAAACTTACCCTTGTTGGCTGATGTCAGCAAGATTGCCAACGATGATTATGTTGGTTTCACCTTTTTCGTAGGGTGTATGGCCATGATGGCCGCATCTGCTTTTTTCTTTCTATCCATGAACAATTTCGATAGAAAATGGAAAACTTCAATCCTAGTTTCAGGATTAATCACCTTTATCGCTGCAGTACATTACTTTTACATGCGTGATTATTGGGCCGTGGTTGGAGAATCACCAACATTTTTCCGTTATGTGGACTGGACCTTGACAGTACCTTTAATGTGTGTTGAATTCTACCTAATACTTAAAGTAGCTGGAGCCCAGAAATCATTGATGTGGAAGCTTATTTTTGCTTCTGTAATAATGTTGGTTACAGGTTATTTCGGAGAAGCCGTTTACACAACCGGAAGTGGTCCAGCACTATGGGGACTCATTTCTGGACTCGCCTATTTCTGGATTGTGTATGAAATCTGGTTCGGTTCGGCCAAGAAATTGGCTGAAGCTGCAGGAGGTTCTATTTTGAAAGCACACAAAACACTTTGCTGGTTTGTTTTGGTTGGATGGGCTATTTATCCACTGGGCTACATGGCCGGTACAGCAGGATGGTACAATCCAGGTGGAGACTCTTGGTCTTTAAGCATGGATGTTATTTACAATATTGGAGACGCTATTAATAAAATAGGCTTCGGTTTGGTCGTTTATGGTGCCGCCGTAGCTTCTCAATCTTCTACGTCTGAAGCGTAGTTATTTTTAGTTGGTTACTTAGGTAAAGTCCTCATTCATCGTGAGGACTTTTCTTTTACATACGTTCTGGCACTTGAATTCCTAATAAGCCAAACGCGTCTTGAATGACCTCTCCTACTTCTTTGGCCAACATAATCCTGAAATTTCGTTTTGCTTCGTCTGTTTCACCCAGTATGGATACCTGCTGGTAAAACGAATTAAATTCCTTTACCAAATCATACGTGTAGTTGGCAATCAACGCGGGACTATAATTGTGTGCAGCTTCCTCTATCTTTTCGGGGAACAATTGTATCGTCTTCAGCAATTCTTTTTCTTTTTGATGTAAACCCATTGTTGTCTCTACCGTATCAAAGTGCTCCTTTAGGTTCGCTTTTCGTAAAATGGATTGAATCCTGGCGTAAGTATATTGAATGAACGGCCCTGTGTTGCCTTGAAAATCAACCGATTCTTCAGGATTAAAGAGAATCCGTTTCTTGGGGTCGACCTTTAAAATATAATATTTCAAAGCCCCTAAACCTATGGTTCGGTACAAACCTTGTTTTTCATCTTCGGAATAGCCTTCAAGCTTGCCCAATTCTTGTGAGATTTGGGCAGCGGTGTCCTCCATATTATGAATCAAGTCATCAGCATCAACAACGGTACCCTCTCTACTCTTCATTTTACCCGAAGGCAAATCGACCATTCCATAACTGAGGTGATACAACTTCTCGGCCCAAGAATACCCTAGCTTTTTTAAAATGAGAAAGAGTACCTTAAAATGATAATCTTGTTCGTTACCTACCGTGTACACCATACCATTGATATCGGAAAAATCAGTGACCCGCTGTATGGCCGTACCAATATCTTGGGTCATATAGACCGCTGTACCATCGGACCGCAAAACGATTTTTTCATCCAATCCGTCATCAGTAAGGTCTATCCAAACACTGCCATCTTCCTTTTTAAAGAAAACACCTTTCTCCAGTCCATCCTTGACGACATCCCGACCTAACAGGTAGGTTTCACTTTCGTAATAAAGCTTGTCAAAATCAACACCGAGATTCTGGTAGGTCGTATCAAAACCCTCATAAACCCAGCCATTCATTTTCTTCCATAGCGCAACGACTTCAGTATCACCAGACTCCCATTGACGCAGCATCTCTTGAGCTTCCATTAAAATTGGAGCTTCTTTTTCTGCCATAGGTTTTTCCTTTCCTCCAGCAACCAACTCAGCAATTTCAGCCTTATACGCTTTATCAAATTCTACATAATACTTACCGACAAGATGGTCACTTTTCAAGCCAGAGGATTCAGGTGTTTCACCATGACCAAATTTTTGCCAAGCCAACATGCTTTTACAAATATGAATGCCCCTATCATTGATAATTTGCGTTTTATATACCTTATGGCCTGCGGCCTTAAGAATTTGAGCAACAGAGTAGCCCAAGAGGTTATTTCGAATATGCCCTAAATGCAAGGGCTTATTGGTATTAGGCGATGAATACTCGACCATTATGGCAGGTTGGGAGTTGGGCTTTTGATAACCAAACCGCTCTTGATCAAGAATGGAATTAAAAAAAGTGAGATAATAAGTGTCTGAAATCACAAGATTTAAAAAGCCCTTGACAACATTGAACTTGATGACTGCATCAACATTCTCCTCAAGATATTTCCCAATTTTGGTGCCAATATCAATAGGATTTCCTTTAATCTCACGTAACATCGGGAAAACAACAATGGTGATATCACCTTCAAAATCTTTTCGGGTAGGCTGAAATTCCACCGACGGAAGCACCTTATCAAAAATCGATTGTATCGCTGCTTTTACTTCACGTTCCAAGATGTGTTGTAGCTTCATTATCATTGCTATTTCAGCCTGCAAAACTACATTATTTATAGTGTTTTAGCGAAGTTTTAAGAAGGATACGCAACGGAATCAGTAATTTTAAAAATGCTATTGAACGTTTCATATTCCAATAAAAAGAATACAGAAAAAATTGACGCCGAGGTAGGCAAACCCTTTACCCTGAAAGAGCGCTTTAAAATGGGGGGCATTGGGTCACCCAAACTTGAAATCACAGAGGCCAGCGTTGCCATCCACAATCTGTTGATTCTGGACAGCAATGCCGATTGCTGTAATATTGAAATGCGCCCCAAGGGGATTATCATTGGCTTTCGTTCTTTGTTGGAATCTTATGCATTGGTCATTCCATATTATAAATTGACCCTTTATAAGGGAGACTTCTCTGTATACTCCATTTATAGGGACAATTACTTCATAAAGGTAAAATCAGACACTAAGGCCATCCAGAAATTCTTTAAAAAACTATTGGCCTATAAAGCGGATAATGCCCCTACCAATATTGAGGATTTATGAAAATTCTTCTCACAGGCGCCAACGGATATATAGGCATGCGCCTACTACCAAAGCTTTTGGAAATGGGTCACGAAGTGGTCTGTGCCGTTCGTGATGAAAACCGACTCTCGATTGACGCCAAAATGCGCAGACAGGTAGCAGTGATAGAAATCGACTTTTTAAATGATATGAAGGTTGGGGTGATTCCCCCAGATATTGATGCCGCCTACTACCTTATTCATTCTATGACCGGTTCAACAACGGACTTTGATGAAAAAGAGGCACAAGCGGCCAAGAATTTCAATCAATATGTACTCACCACCAACTGCAAACAGGTCATTTATCTTAGCGGAATCGTTAATGATGAAAAACTTTCCAAGCACCTTTCATCACGCAAAAATGTGGAGGATATTCTTTATCGAGGGAACTTTGATTTGACCGTTTTACGGGCAGGTATAATAGTGGGGTCAGGAAGTTCTTCATTTGAAATTATTCGCGACCTCTGTGAAAAACTTCCGGTAATGGTTACCCCAAAATGGGTATTGACCAAAAGCCAACCTGTTGCAATACGTGATGTCATCAAATTTTTGACAGGTGTTTTGGGGAATACCGAAACATATAACCAATCGTTTGATATCGGAGGGCCCGACGTACTGACCTACAAAGAAATGTTGCATCAATACGCAGAGGTCCGTGGATTTAAAAATTGGATTTTTACCGTTCCCATTATGACGCCAAAACTCTCCTCGTATTGGCTTTATTTTGTTACCTCAACCTCCTATAAGTTAGCAACTAACCTAGTGGATAGCATGAAAATGGAAGTCGTAGCACGGAACAATCGTCTGCAAGACCTATTGGGAATTTCAACCCATTCGTACAAAGAGGCCATAGCCATGGCCTTCAAGAAAATAGAACAAAATTTAGTAGTCAGTAGCTGGAAAGACAGCATTGCAAGCGGCCAAGTACAGGAAGATTTGGAAAAGTATATTCAAGTTCCAAAATATGGTGTGCTTAAAGATATTCAAACCCTTCAGGTGGAAGACCAAGAGAAAATCTTGGATAATGTCTGGCGTATTGGCGGTGAAACTGGTTGGTATTATGGTAGTTGGCTCTGGAAACTACGAGGTTTTCTGGATAAACTCAACGGAGGGCCCGGTCTTCGTCGTGGGCGTACCCATCCTGATAAAATCTTTCCAGGAGACGCCTTGGATTTTTGGCGCGTACTCCTAGCTGACAAAAAAGGAAAACGTTTATTATTGTTTGCCGAAATGCGTTTGCCAGGTGAAGCTTGGCTAGAGTTTCGGATTGACGACCAAAATATACTTCACCAGACAGCAACCTTTCGACCAAAAGGCCTTAAAGGTCGTCTATACTGGTTTAGTGTACTACCATTTCATTACTTCATATTTGGCGGTATGATTCGAAATATTGCAAAGGCTTAATCCAAAGCTGAAACAAAATTCACCTTTGCTCGTCTCGTTTTCAGGCAACCCTTATTATCAAAAAACTGTCTTTATAGAAAAATACCTATTTGACCGTATGCAAACGATTCTTATCACTTTTTTTCTGCTTCTTTCCTTCTTTCCAATTTCGGCACAGACGTATTCTTCTAAGCTATTAGACACACAAAGTAAAAAAGGTATACCCTATGCCACCATACAATTCGGCGAAATATCAAGGAGTCTTCACCAATGAAGAAGGTAAGTTCTCTTTTGTTATAGAAGAGCGTACACAGTTATTGGATTCCGTTTATATTTCATCCATGGGTTATGAGAAAGTAGGATTTTCCTTAGAGCAATTAAAAGATTCTATTGTTACCCTGAAGCCCAAAGCAATCCAATTAGGTGAGGTCTACCTTTTTGATGAAGAATTAGACGTGGATGAAATTATAGAACGAATGAAAGAACGTCTGCCCGATAATGTGAATAGAGCCCACCTAAAACAAAGGTACTTTCTACGACAATCAGAATTTGCCAACATCCAGAAGGTCGATTTAGGATTTGAAAAATCTTCAATCAAAGAGCTGGACAAGGAGCTGATTGATAGTATTGCCATGGCCATTCCCAAAAATTCATATCATTATAACGAAACTTTAGGTGATTTTTACAAAGGCCCCAATGGATATAAAGTCAACGTACTCAAAGCGGCTGAATTATATAACAAAAAAGATGTCAACTCCTTTGAAGATTTGGGCAAACGTATGGAAGCTATGTTCAAAAAGAACGTAAAACCAGATTCTTACCTAAAAATAAAGTCGGGAATTTTCAGTCAAAAAGTTCAGGTAGAAGAAATGTACGAAGAATTGGAGACCGATGAAGAAATTGCCGAGAACGCGGAAGCACTTGAGAAAGAGATACAACGAGACACCGTGTCCGGGGTGGTTGAGAGGCAAAAACGCATTTTTGATGAACTCTTACAAGAGGTTTTTTATCAAGAAGAGAGTAAACTTGACCTCATAAAAAAGACCAGAAAATACGAATTTGAATTGGCAGGTTACACTGATATAGAAGATGTGGGTGTGTACGTGATTAATTTTGTCCCTAGAGGTAGTGCTGATTTCAAGGGTAGGATTTATGTGAACATTGAAGACTTTGCTGTAATGCGAATTGAATTCGAAAACCTCAAAAACCTACGTAACTTTAGGTTACTAGGTATTTTTTATCGAGAAACACTATACAAAGGCAGTATGCAGTTCACCAAATTAGAGAACGGTAAATATGACCTTAGCTTCGTTGATTTCAACTTTGGCCGTTGGTTTCGATTAAATCGCCCTTTAGATGTAATAGAAAAGAACAAGAACGTAAAAGGCCGTCGTAAACAAAATGAACTGCGTTTGAATATTGATTTTATAATGGCCAATACCAATAAATGGGAATTAGTCGTTTTCGAACATACGCTTATCAATCAGAACCAATTCGAAAACTTCAAAGAGGACAAAACTACCAAGGCCACCTACATGCCGCAATACAATCCCGAATTTTGGCAAGGGTATATGATTATGGAACCCAACCAGGCAATACGGGAGTTTACCATAAGAACCGAATAATCAAACCTTAGGCAAAAAAACCTCTGCCATCATACATCGAGCAGAACCACCACCGCAGGTCTCAATAGTATCCAGTGTGCTGTGAAGAATGTCGCAATGTTTCTCAATGGTATTTATCTGGTCTTCCTTAAGACTGTTGTACGCCTGTGAACTCATGACCATAAATCTCCTTTCGTCAGCACCGATGACCTGAAGCATATTACCTGCGAAAGCATGCATCTGTGCCTCAGTGATGGCAACAATCTCTTTGCCATCTTCCTGAAGATGTTTAACCACCGCCTTTCGTTCTTTTTTATTATCAATAGTTTCAAGGCATATAACGGCAAAGGTCTCCGCCATGGCCATCATAACATTGGTATGATAAATTGGTTTTCTTTCGCCATTAACGGTTTGGTTAGCGGTAAAAATAACAGGGAAGCAATCAAAATCTTCGCAGAATTCAATAAACAAATCTTCATGTGCACGTTCTGAGAGGGCACAATAGGCTTTCTGATGCACTCGGTCTTTTAAAATACTGCCGGTGCCTTCAAGAAAAATACCTTCTTTTTCCGCAGCGGTATAATCCATTATGTTGTCAATTAGAAAACCATTCTTTTCCAGAACATTAAAAATGTCTTCGCGACGTTCTTTTCTACGGTTTTCAGCAAACATCGGATAAATCACCACCGTACCGCTGCTATGGAACGAGACCCAATTATTCGGAAATATGGAATCAGGAGTATCGCTCTCTTTATTATCATCAATAACAATCACATCTACACCATGAGCGCTCAATTTTGATACGAACGCATCAAACTCCTGTTGAGCCTTAGCATTAATTTCAGCATTCGCCAATGAAATATCTTCTTGAAAATAATTGTTTACCGCAGTCTGCTCGTTTTTGCGAAAGGCGACTGGGCGAATCATCAGTATGGTATTGGTTATTTGCATGTAGTGAGGATAAACTATTCGCGAATCAAAGGCATGGTACTACAACGTAACAGACCTTCTTGCTTTGCAATTTCAGCATAGGGAATTTCTTCTACGGTGAAACCCTGTTCCCTTAGCCAAGAATTCAGTCGGGTGAAGTTTCTTTCGGAAACCACAACTTCAGGAGAAATGGAAAATACATTACTGAACATTTGGTACATCTCGTCCGCACTAATTTCAAAGACATTATCCTTTCCGAAAAAATTGACCAACCATTGATATTCTTCTTCAACCAAGAATCCGTTTTTATGTATTATGGCCTTATTCTTTCCGACCGGTTGAAAACAACAATCTAGATGCAGTGCATTCTCTTTGGCATTGGTATTTGATTTGCGTAACTCAAAGGGTTTGACCTTTTTATGGGGAAATTGTTCTTGAAGAAATTCAACCGCCTCCTTATTCGTTCGTGCCGTTATATAATCAGCGTAATCTTGACCCGTATAGGTACCTACAAAAATATAATCATGCCAAGGCATTACATCGCCACCTTCAATATGTACCTCTTCTGGTGGTCTTATAATTTTGTGGGGGGCAATGGTATCCAATAACTGTTGGATCGCTTCAAATTCCTTTTCCCTATCAGGAAGAATATTGGCCTGAAAAAGCTTGTCTTCAATAACAAAAGCAATATCCCTCGAAAAAATCTGGTTACAATCTTGAATGACTGATGGTCGATATAGGTCAACACCATACTTTCTAAAAACCTGGGCAAAAGCATCCATTTCCTTAATCATATCAACTTCTTTAGGATAGGTGCCGGCCAATATATGCTCTAATGATTTGGGGTCGTAGGCATCTTCGGGCCTAGGAGTGGGACCACAACTTTGTGCCGTACCCAAAACAACCGCTTTCAAGGGTGACGTTTCATCAAATACATGCAAATTCAACATGTCGCGTAATTTTGCGCAAATATAAAAAAGTCCATTTCCAACCCCGTCGAAAATGAACAATATTCAAAAATATCTGATATATTTTATCGATTTTCTAAATCTACAAACGAACGATGATTTTCACCAATATAAATCTGTCGAGGACGTCCAATAGGTTCTTTTCGAAGTCGCATCTCCCTCCATTGGGCAATCCATCCTGGTAAGCGACCCAATGCAAACATTACGGTAAACATCTCTAAGGGAATACCCATTGCCCGATAAATAATGCCTGAATAGAAATCAACATTGGGGTACAATTTTCTATCTACGAAATATTGATCTTCCAATGCTTCTTTCTCTAAGCCTTTGGCTATTTCTAAAATAGGGTCCTCCACTCCCAAATCACCCAACACCTCATCAGCTGCTTTTTTAATGATTTTAGCGCGAGGATCAAAATTTTTGTACACCCGATGGCCGAAACCCATTAAACGAAAAGGATCACTTTTATCTTTGGCCTTGGCCATATATTTTTTCGTATCGCCCCCATCTGCTTTTATGGCTTCCAACATCTCCAAAACTGCTTGGTTGGCACCACCATGTAATGGGCCCCATAGTGCAGAAATTCCTGCTGCCAAAGAAACAAAAAGGCCAGTGTGCGAAGAGCCCGTCATGCGCACCGTGGACGCAGAACAGTTTTGTTCATGATCTGCATGTAAAATCAAAAGCTTATCCAACGCATTGATGACAATACTATCTTTCACATATTCCTTATTCGGGCGTTTGAACATCATTTTATGAATATTCTCTACATATCCCAAACTACTATCACCGTAGTCTAAGGGCAGCCCCATTTTTTTACGCATGCTCCAAGCCACTAGAACAGGAAGCTTACCCAAAATTCGTACAATGGAATGGTATATCGCTTCTTCGGATGAAGTATCTACCGTTGAAGGATTAAATGCAACAAGAGCACTGGTCAATGACGAGAGTATCCCCATAGGATGGGCCGACTTCGGAAATCCATCCAAAATCTTTTTCATCCCCTCGTCCACTTGCGACTCTGCTGAGATATCCTTATAAAACTTTTCTAACTGCTCTTTTTTTGGTAAATCTCCAAAAATAAGTAGGTACGCCACTTCTAAAAAATCAGCCTTTTCAGCCAACTCTTCTATGGAATAACCCCTGTAACGTAAAATTCCCTTTTCACCATCCAAAAAAGTAATCGCACTTTCGCATGAACCTGTGTTTTTATAGCCTGGATCAATGGTCACCATACCTGTGGCCCCACGCAAGGTTTTGATATCAATGGCCAACTCATTTTCGGTTCCCTCGATTACAGGAAATTCATACTTTTTTCCTTCAAATTCTATACTAGCAGTTCTTGACATTAAAGTGTGTTTATGAATGGTTGAAAAGTCTGCAAATTTACGAAAAAGACAAGGGCTTAACAATTCAAACAACATGTTTTGAACTATTCTTAACAAATTTTAAAGGAAGCTAAAAATCTTACACCTTGTAAAGTTGATTGTAGTAGGCGTCAACCGATTTCTTCCAGGTAAAACGCTTGCGTTTCGCTGCTTTTTGAATTTTTCCCCAAGTCGGCTTGTCATTTTTAAAAACATCAAGGGCCACATCAAAGGCCTTTAACATATTATCAATCTTCTCTTCATAGGTTTTACCATCAAAGGCAAAACCTGTTTTCATATGTTCAACCGTATCAATTAATCCACCAGTATGGTGTACCAAACACGGATTACCATTTCTCATGGACAACATCTGACTAATACCACAAGGTTCAAAAAGACTGGGCATGAAATATAAATCGGATTCGAGGTACATGGAATCAATCAGGCTTTCAGATTGTCCATTGGTGAAAATAAAATTCTTATGGTTATAACTGATTTCCCTAAAAAGTTCTTCATATTCCGGTGCGCCTGTACCTAATAACATAAAGATTCCGTCTACTCTTTCGAGCTTCTTTAGTATAGAAACAAATGCTTCGGGCGACCGTTTAAAAAAGTAAAACTTTTGTTCGGTCAAACGCGCCACACTTGAAACGATAAACTTTGGGCGGTTGCCCACGTACTGCATGGTCTTCTCACCCGTATGGGCCAAAAAGTCTGCCTTGTATTTTTTATTTTCATCTTGTAACCATCGGAACAAGGCTTTTACCGTGTTTCTATAGATTTCGCCTTTTGCTTCGACATTGATGCCCTTGTAATTACAACCATTTAATATCCCGAACAGACGCCCTTCTTCGTGCGCTTGTTTCAAATCGTCTTCCAAACCCTCTCCACCTATAAACTCTGGCGGAGAACTGGGCAACATTATATCTTTCTTATAAGAAGGAGAGACCGTATGGACCGCATCAGCTAAACGAATACCAACTGCCATGAGGTTGACACAATCTTGATAGCGGTTATCCATAAGTTTTTGATAATCGATCGCTATGTCTGGAAACCAGTTATGAAGGGAGGCATAATTATCAGTAAAAGGACGAATACCTTGAATGGCAAGATTGTGAATACTGTATACAAATTGAATGTCCCTCAAACTTTGATATGCGGGATAATACGCCCTAATAAAAAGTAAAAGACTGGTATGCCAATCATTCAGATGTACAACGTTCAATCGTCCAAAAACACCTTGTTTTATGCCCTCACCAACCGCAGCACAGAATATTGCATATTTTATAAAATCAGTAAAAAAAGGTTCTTCAGGATCATCATGATAAATATGGGCAATACCCCCGGCTTCAATTTCATGATGATGAACAACATAATGATGAATGTTTTCAACTTCTTTCTTGCCAGCAACTTCATAGATTTCAGCAGAGTAATCGGTGCCACGCAAATCAAAATTCAATTTGCATTTCAATGTTCCGTTTTGATGGAGCCTACCGTAAGATGGAACGACGACATGTACGATATCACCCCGCTCTGCGATTTGCCGGGGTACGTCACGAACCACATCACCCATGCCACCTGCTTTGCAATTAGGGATCGCATCATTCTCCGCTGCTACAAAAAGGAAGTTGTTCATTAGATGTAATGTGTTGAAATTGTCTCGTATAAGTTACATTATAGATATGGCAAAAAAAAACCTTTCTATCAGTAGAAAGGTTTTTCAATTGCTAAGTGTCTGTTACCCTTTTATTTTAAAGGCTTTTTCCTTTGGATAGTGCGCTTCATCAGCCAATTCTTCCTCTATACGAAGAAGCTGATTATATTTTGCCATACGGTCACTACGGGAGGCTGAACCCGTTTTAATCTGTCCTGTGTTCAAGGCCACGGCCAAATCAGCTATGGTATTATCCTCCGTCTCACCAGAACGATGCGACATAACTGAAGTATACCCTGCATTCTTTGCCATGTTGACCGCAGCAATTGTTTCTGTCAAGCTCCCGATTTGATTGACCTTAATCAAGATGGAATTGGCGATACCATTTTCTATTCCTCTTGATAAACGCTCTACATTAGTCACAAACAAGTCATCTCCAACCAATTGCACTTTATCCCCGACTTTTTCGGTAAGCAACTTCCATCCATCCCAGTCATTTTCATCCATACCGTCTTCAACCGAAATGATGGGATACTTTTTGCACAGTTCGGCAAGATATGACGCCTGTTCTTCTGAGGTACGCACAGCCCCTTTATCCCCTTCAAATTTGGTATAGTCATATTTACCATCAACGTAGAATTCCGCAGCAGCACAATCCAAAGCAATCATAATCTCATCACCAAATTTATAGCCCGCGTTCTCGACTGCCTTGGCAATCGTTTCGATGGCATCTTCGGTACCATTAAGCGTTGGGGCGAACCCTCCTTCATCACCAACAGCGGTGCTCAAACCTCTGCTGTGAAGCACTTTTTTGAGGTTGTGGAAAATCTCGGTTCCCATCTGCATGGCATGACTAAAGTCTTTGGCTTTGACCGGCATGACCATAAACTCTTGAAATGCAATTGGAGCATCTGAATGCGAACCTCCATTGATGATGTTCATCATAGGAACCGGCAGTGTATTTGCACTCACTCCGCCTACGTAACGATATAGGGGAATTCCCAATTCTTCAGCGGCAGCTTTCGCAATTGCCAAAGAAACACCAAGAATGGCATTTGCGCCCAGTTTTGATTTATTTGGCGTACCATCCAATTCAATCATTCGATGATCAATATAATTCTGTTCAAATACCGAAGTACCAACCAGTTCTTCAGCAATAATCGTATTCACATTGTTTACGGCCTTACCAACTCCTTTACCCATAAAAGAATCACCACCATCCCGCAACTCGACCGCTTCATGTTCTCCCGTTGAAGCACCTGACGGAACGGCTGCTCGCCCCAACACTCCATTTTCGGTTACTACATCGACCTCAACCGTAGGATTACCACGGGAATCTAAAATCTGCCTTGCATGAATATTGATGATAATGCTCATAATGTCTTATTTATGGTTGAAAATATGTCGGCGAAAATACAAAAGGCTATGCGTTAAGACGAAGGATTCTAGTTATAAAATCCTTTACAAAACCACATAAATAAACTACAACGTTTTAGTTTTGACTTGCTTTGATTGCATCAAAAAACTGGTCAAACAGATATTCGGCATCATGAGGCCCAGGACTCGCTTCGGGATGATATTGAACAGAAAAAACATTCTTATATTTCATTTTAATTCCTGCTACTGTGCCATCATTCAAATGGGTATGCGTGATTTCTAAATCAGCGTTGGCCTCTGTTTCCTCACGACTCACTGCAAAACCATGATTTTGAGAGGTTATTTCGCCCTTGCCCGTCATTAAATTTAAAATTGGATGGTTGATTCCTCGGTGCCCATGATGCATTTTGTAGGTTGAGACACCATTGGCCAATGCTAAAACTTGATGCCCCAAACAGATACCGAACAAAGGCTTGTTCGTCTTTAAAATCTGTTTGGTGGTATTAATGGAATCCCCTAAAGGTTCTGGATCACCAGGACCATTGGAAATAAAATAACCATCTGGTGAAAACGCAGCCATTTCTTCTTGAGAAGCATTGTATGGAAATACTTTGATATATGCCCCTCTTTTGGCTAGGTTTCGCAAAATGTTCTTTTTGATTCCAATATCTAAAGCAGAAATCTTGAACTCGGCATCTTTATCCCCAAAGAAATAGGGTTCTTTTGTTGATACTTTAGAAGCCAATTCGAGGCCTTCCATACTGGGCACTTTTTCAAGTTCTTCCTTTAGCCTATCAATTTCATCCACGCGGGTTGAGATTACCGCATTCATGGCACCATTATCCCTAATATAACTTACTAAAGCCCTAGTATCTACATCGGAAATGGCAACCAAACCATTGTCATCCAGAAACTCCAAAAGACTTTTATCAGCAGCGGGTCTTGAATATTCATAACTGAAATTCTTCACTATAAGCCCAGCTATCTTTATGGAATCAGATTCCACTTCATCGCTATTGGTCCCATAATTACCAATATGCGCATTGGTCGCAACCATTATCTGGCCATAGTAAGAAGGGTCTGTAAATATTTCTTGATATCCTGTCATGCCTGTATTAAAACAAACTTCGCCGAACGCAGTACCCTCTTTATTCCCTACTGCCTTTCCATAAAAAATAGTACCATCTTCCAATAGCACCAGTGCCTTTTTTCGCTTTTGATATTTCATACTTTCTAATCAAATTTCACAAAAAAACATAAAAAAAGGATACGTTTTAACGTATCCTCTTTTCTATTTTTAAATAAATAATCAACATTTATTTATTCTTCTGAGTCATCGACTATATCCGTTGTCGCCTCAACAACTGGGGGTGCAGCGTCGGCCGACTTACCTTTACCTCTTCTACTTCTTCTAGTAGATTTCTTCTTGGACTTACCGGCATTATATGTTTCATTGAAATCCACCAGTTCAATCATGGCCATATCAGCATTATCACCAAGTCTATTCCCTAATTTTATAATTCGTGTATACCCACCAGGCCTATCTCCTACTTTTTCCGAAACGGTTGAGAACAGTTCGGTGATGGCGTATTTGCTTCTTAAATTCTTAAAGGCAATACGTCTATTGTGCATACCTGCCTCAGTGGTCTGATTGTTTTCAGCTTTGGCTTTTGTTATCAAAGGTTCGACGAACTGCTTAAGTGCCTTAGCCTTTGCTACGGTTGTATTAATTCTTTTGTGCTCAATCAATGAACAGGCCATATTGGCCAACATAGCCTTTCTATGGGCAGCGGTTCTGCCTAGGTGATTGAATTTTTTTCCGTGTCTCATTGCTATATATTTATCATCTTGCTACTAAACTCCATTTTTAGTGGAGGAGCAAAATATGATTATTAATCCTTGTCCAATTTATATTTCGCCAAGTCCATTCCAAATTGAAGGCCTTTATTGATGACCAATTCTTCCAACTCGGTCAATGACTTCTTTCCGAAGTTTCTGAACTTCATGAGATCATTCTTGTTGAAGGCCACTAAGTCTCCGAGCGTGTCCACCTCAGCTGCTTTTAGACAATTAAGGGCTCTGACGGAAAGGTCCATATCCACTAGTTTGGTTTTTAGCAATTGACGCATGTGTAATGATTCTTCATCATACGTTTCTGTCTGCGCAATTTCATCAGCTTCAAGTGTGATACGTTCGTCAGAGAACAACATGAAGTGATGAATCAACACTTTCGCTGCCTCAGTCAATGCATCTTTTGGATGAATCGAACCATCACTGACGATTTCAAAAATCAATTTCTCATAATCGGTTTTTTGTTCTACCCTATAATTTTCAATGCTGTATTTTACATTTTTGATAGGGGTAAACACCGAATCAACCGCAATTGTGCCCAGAGGTGCATTCGATTTTTTATTCTCTTCGGCAGGAACATATCCACGACCTTTTTCAATGATGATTTCCATGTTGACCGCAACTTTGGAATCCATGTTACAAATAACCAAATCAGGATTGAGCACTTGGTAACCAGAAATATATTTCTGAAAATCACCGGCCGTTAACTGATTTTTACCGCTAACGGAAATAGATACGGTTTCGCTTTCTACATCATCAATCTGTCTTTTGAAACGAACTTGTTTTAAATTCAAAATCATTTCAGTAACATCTTCAACTACTCCAGGTATCACAGAGAACTCATGATCCACACCATCTACACGAACCGAAGTAATTGCAAAGCCTTCCAACGAAGAAAGCAATACCCTGCGTAAAGCGTTACCAACGGTCAATCCATAACCAGGCTCCAAAGGACGAAATTCAAATTTCCCTTCGAAATCTGTTGAATCGATCATTATAACTTTATCGGGTTTCTGAAAATTAAGTAATGCCATAATTGGTTGAATGTGGTTTTATTTTGAGTATAACTCGACGATTAGTTGTTCCTTTATATTTTCCGGAATCTGAAGTCTTTCTGGGGTTGTAACGAAAGTACCTTCCTTTTTATCATTATTCCAGGTAATCCATTCGTAGACACTGCTATTGTTGGCCAACGAATCATTAATCGCTTGAACCGATTTTGATTTTTCACGTACCCCTACTACGTCACCCGGTCTGAGAGAATATGACGGAATGTTAACAACACCACCATTAACAGTTATGTGTCTGTGTGAAACCAACTGTCTAGCCCCTCTTCTGGATGGGGAGATACCCATTCGGTATACGACATTATCTAAGCGAGACTCGCATAATTGCAAAAGCACCTCACCTGTTACGCCCTCTCTTCTTTTCGCTTCACCAAAAAGATTTCTAAACTGGCGTTCTAAAATACCATAGGTGTACTTGGCCTTCTGTTTTTCAGCCAACTGAATGGCGTATTCTGATTTTTTTCCGCGACGACGGTTGTTACCGTGCATTCCCGGAGGGTAATTTTTCTTTTCAAACGACTTATCGTCTCCGAAAATCGGTTCGCCAAACTTTCTGGCGATTTTTGTTTTGGGTCCTGTGTATCTTGCCATTTTCTATGTTTTTGAAAGTACGATTATGAATTAAGGCTTATCCTTCGATAATCGACATGTACCTTCAGGTGAAAATCCTTTTCAGGATTATAATTAATTAAACTCTTCTTCTTTTTGGAGGTCGACATCCATTGTGCGGTAATGGGGTAACGTCCACTATTTCTGTTACTTCAATACCTGAATTATGGATGGTACGAATTGCAGATTCACGACCGTTACCTGGTCCTTTCACGTATACCTTAACCTTTCTAAGACCAGCTTCGTGTGCAACCTTAGAACATTCTTCGGCAGCCACCTGAGCGGCATATGGGGTATTTTTCTTTGATCCACGGAAACCCATTTTTCCGGCAGATGACCAAGAAATAACGTCACCTTTCTTATTGGTCAATGAAATAATGATGTTATTGAAAGACGCTGTTACATGGGCCTCTCCCGTCGCATCAACGATTACCTTTCTCTTTTTTGCAGTCTTTGTATTTGCCTTTGCCATTGTTTTAGTTTTTGTCCCGATAGCTAACGGGATTAGCTTTTAGTTGTTAGAATCCTAAACATTCCTATTTCAAGCAGATTCATCTAACAGCTAACTACTAATGACTATTTATTTAGTTGCCTTTTTCTTATTGGCTACTGTCTTACGTTTTCCTTTTCTCGTCCTAGAATTGTTTTTCGTACGTTGGCCACGCAGTGGTAAACCCGCCCTATGGCGAATACCCCTGAAACAACCAATATCCATCAATCGTTTGATGTTCAATTGTGTTTCTGAACGCAATTCACCTTCTATAGTGTATTCACCAACAGCCTCACGAATTTTACCGATTTGGTCATCGTTCCAATCAGAAACCTTGGTGTTTTCATCAACACCGGCTTTGTCTAATATCTCTTGTGCACGACTTTTACCAATACCATAAATGTAGGTAAGCGCAATTGCACCTCGTTTTTGTTTTGGTATATCAACACCTGCAATTCTTGCCATAATTACCCTTGTCTTTGTTTAAATCTAGGATTCTTTTTGTTGATTACATACAGCCTGCCTTTTCTGCGAACAATCTTGCAGTCTGCACTTCTCTTTTTTATTGATGCCCTAACTTTCATGTTTTCGTATCTTAATATCTGTACGTAATTCTTGCTTTTGTCAAATCGTATGGACTCATCTCCAACTTTACCTTATCACCTGGCAACAATTTGATGTAATGCATACGCATCTTACCAGAAATATGTGCCGTAACAATATGTCCATTTTCCAATTCCACCCGAAACATTGCATTTGACAACGCTTCGATGATACTACCGTCTTGCTCTATGGCCGGTTGTTTTGCCATTTTATGCTACTTTTCTGTTTTTACCGGTTTTCATGAGTCCGTCATAATGCCTATTCAACAGATAGGAATTTACTTGTTGAACCGTATCAATGGCCACACCGACCATAATCAATAGAGACGTACCTCCATAAAATAAGGCCCATCCGGCTTGAACATCCATAAGTTTTACTACTATCGCAGGCAACACTGCTAATAGTGCCAAGAAAACTGACCCTGGAAATGTTATCAATGACATGATTTTATCTAAATAATCACCTGTTTCCTTACCAGGACGAATACCGGGAATAAACCCTCCACTACGTTTCAAGTCATCCGCCATTTTATTGGTAGGTACGGTAATTGCCGTGTAGAAGTAGGTGAAAATGATAATCAAAACCGCAAAAAGGATATTGTACCATAATCCAAAAATATCGGCAAAATTAACTTCCATCCACTGACCAAAAGCAGTATCGTTGACCGCACTTCCCACAAGACCTGGAACAAACATGATGGCCTGTGCAAAAATAATGGGCATCACCCCTGATGCATTCAATTTTAATGGAATGTACTGGCGAGATCCCATCACATTCTTTTCATAACCCCCTGAAGCACTTCTGCGGGCATACTGTACAGGGATTTGTCTTATCGCCATTACTAACAATACACTGGCCAAGATGACCAAGAACCAAACAATCACCTCAATCAAAATGAACATAAGTCCACCCGTATTATTGGTTGTCCTAGAAATAAACTCTTGAACAAAAGATTGCGGCATAGTGGCAATAATACCAATCATAATTAATAATGAAATACCATTACCAATACCTTTATCCGTAATCTTTTCTCCCAACCACATTGCAAACACGCAACCAGTAACCAAAATAATTACCGCAGGAACAATAAAATCTGGGCCTTTGCCCAACACGAAAGCACTATCCGGAACACCCAATGCACCTAAGCCGTATAGGTACGCCGGTGCCTGAACTATACATATCGCAATGGTCAACCAACGCGTGATTTGATTTTTGGTCTTACGGCCACTTTCACCTTCCTTATCCAACTTTTGAAGGTAAGGGATGGCTATACTCATCAATTGCACAACAATCGATGCCGATATGTAGGGCATGATTCCCAGGGCAAAAACGGAGGCATTAGCAAAAGCTCCTCCAGTAAATGCATTCAAAATTCCTAAAATACCTTGCTCCGTATTTGAAGTTAATTCCGCCAATTGAGTGGTATCAATACCTGGAAGAACAACTTGGGCACCGAAACGGTATACCAATAAAAGCCCTAAAGTAATTAAGATACGTTGTCTTAATTCTTCAATTTTCCAAATATTTGATATGGTCTCAATAAATTTTTTCATAGGACTTTCTTACAAGCTTATTGCTTCACCTCCTGCAGCTTCAATTGCCGCCTTTGCAGAAGCGCTGAATTTATGGGCAGAAACTTTAAGTTTGGCCTTCAATTCACCATTCCCTAAAATCTTGACCAATTCGTTCTTACGTACCAACCTATTCTCTATCAAATTTTGAAAGGTCACTTCACCTTTCACGGCCTTGCTATCGACAAGTGCCTGTAACTTATCTAGGTTAACGGCCTGATATTCTTTACGGTTAATATTTTTGAATCCGAACTTGGGTACTCTTCGTTGCAAAGGCATTTGACCTCCTTCGAAACCAATTTTCTTTGAGTAACCAGATCTTGATTTGGCCCCTTTATGACCACGTGCGGCTGTGCCACCTTTACCAGAACCTTCTCCTCTTCCGAGACGCTTACCTTGTCTATGGGTTGAACCCTCAGCAGGCTTTAAATTGCTCAAATCCATATTATATTTTTTATGCTTCCTCTGTAGAAACCAAGTGTTTAACTTTATCAATCATTCCTAGAATATTCGGTGTGTTATCATGCTCGACAACTTGACCTAATTTTCTAAGCCCTAAAGCCTGCAATGTCCTCTTTTGGTTCTGAGGCCTTTTAATCGCGCTTTTAACCTGCTTAACTTTTATCTTAGCCATGGCTTCTTATCCTTTAAAAACTTTTTCTACACTGATACCACGTTGTTTGGCAACAGCGTTTACATCACGTAATTGCAACAATGCATCGAATGTAGCCTTTACGACATTGTGTGGATTGGAAGAACCTTGGGATTTTGATAATACATCATGAACCCCAACCGATTCCAAAACCGCACGAACGGCACCACCTGCAATTACTCCGGTACCTTGGGAAGCAGGCTTGATAAATACCTTGGCACCACCATACTTACCCTTTTGCTCGTGAGGAACTGTACCTTTGTTCAGCGGGATACGAATTAAATTTTTCTTGGCATCTTCAACTGCTTTGGCAATAGCAGTGGCAACTTCTTTTGATTTTCCAAGGCCATGCCCAACTACTCCGTTCTCATCACCTACGACAACAATCGCGGAAAATCCAAAAGCACGACCACCTTTTGTCACTTTGGTTACCCTTTGCACCCCAACAAGACGATCTTTTAATTCTAAACCCCCTGGCTTAACCGTTTCTACATTTTTATACTTCTGATACATATGATTTAGAATTTAAGTCCTGCTTCTCTTGCTCCTTCTGCCAAAGCCTTCACCCTGCCATGGTACAAATTACCTCCTCTATCAAAGGCAACTGTTTCAACTCCAGCTTTAATTGCTTTCTCCGCGATTGCCTTACCGACAGCTGTGGCTATTTCAGTTTTAGTTCCTTTGGTTTCAATTCCTTTATCCCTTGATGATGCGGCTACAATCGTACTTCCAGCATTATCATCAATTAACTGAACATATATTTCTTTGTTGCTTCGAAATACGGATAATCGAGGACGAGCGGCTGTCCCTGAGGAAACCTTCCTAATTCTTCTTCGTATACGTAGCTTTCTATCAGACTTTGATAATCCCATTTTTTCTATCTATTACGCTGATTTACCTGCTTTTCTTCTAATTTGCTCCCCTACGAACTTGATACCTTTACCTTTATAAGGTTCTGGTTTTCTGAAAGAACGAATTTTCGCGGCGACTGCTCCAACCAATTGTTTGTCATGTGAAGTTAACTTGACAATCGGATTTTTTCCTTTTTCAGAAATAGTTTCGATTTTAACTTCTGGTGCAATATCCATTACAATGTTATGGGAAAAACCCAGAGCCAAATCCAATTTTTGTCCTTGGTTACTAGCACGATATCCTACACCGACCAATTCCAATTCCTTGGTCCAGCCCTTAGATACCCCTTCAACCATATTATTGACCAAAGCCCGATAAAGACCATGCTTTGCTTTATGGTCTTTTACATCTGATATTCGTGACACGGTCAAATGACCTTCTTCCATCTTCATATCGACACCGTCAAATCCTTGGGTCAATTCTCCGAGTTTACCCTTAACGGTTATCTCATTACTACTCACTTCTACGGTTACTCCCTCTGGAATGGAGATTGGATTTTTACCTATTCTTGACATTTCTACCTCTTTTTAATAAACGTAGCATAACACTTCGCCACCCACATTCTCTTTACCAGCTTGTTTACTGGTCATCACCCCGTGGGAAGTAGAAACAATTGCCACTCCCAAACCATTCAATACTCGTGGTAAATCACCAGCATTTACATATTTTCTCAAACCGGGCTTACTGACTCGTTGCAATTTTCGAATGACAGGCTCTTTGGTAAACTTATCATATTTCAATGCAATCTTAATATTTCCTTGCGCTCCTTCGTCCTCAAACTTATAACTTAAAATAAAACCTTGATCAAAAAGAATTTTGGTCATCTCTTTCTTCAAGTTGGACGCCGGAATGTTGACCACCCTATGCCCAGCTCGGCTGGCATTTCTTATTCGGGTCAAATAATCTGAAATTGGATCTGTTAACATTAGTATGTATTTCGGAATCGGTTTCCAGTGAAAACACTGGACCTAAAACCAGTTTTTAATCTATTACCAGCTAGCTTTTGTTACTCCAGGAATCAATCCCTTGTTGGCCATTTCTCGAAAAGTCACCCTTGATATACCAAATGTTCTCATATAGCCCCTTGGTCTTCCGGTTAACTTACATCTGTTGCGCATACGAACAGGTGATGCGTTTTTTGGAAGCTTCTGCAATGCCTCATAATCTCCAGCTTCTTTTAAAGCTTTCCTTTTCTCTGCATACTTGGCCACCATTTTTGCCCTTTTTCTCTCGCGGGCTTTCATTGATTCTTTCGCCATCTTAATTCTTTTTAAAGGGTAATCCCAATTCGCTCAATAGTGATTTTGCTTCTTTGTCCGTATCAGCGGAGGTTACAAATGTGATATCCATTCCGTTGATTCGATTAATCTTGTCAATATTGATTTCAGGAAATATGATTTGTTCTGTTATTCCCAGGTTGTAATTCCCTCGACCGTCAAAACCAGTTGCCTTAATACCTTGAAAATCGCGAACTCTAGGTAGGGCAGAGGTAATTAATCTATCCAAAAACTCATACATACGCTCACCGCGCAACGTTACCTTTGCTCCAATAGGCATTCCTTTACGCAATTTAAAAGACGCCACATCTTTCTTTGACATTGTTGAAATTGCCTTTTGACCTGTAATCATTGTCAATTCATCAACAGCATGGTCAATAAGTTTTTTGTCGGCAACAGCTGCTCCAACCCCACGGCTTACAACAATCTTCTGTAGCTTAGGAACCTGCATTACATTTTTATATCCAAATTCCTCAGATAGTGTCTTAATAACGCGTTCTTTATATTCTTGTTTTAGTCTTGGTATATAGCTCATGACTAGACTATTTCTCCTGTTTTTTTGGAAACTCTAACTTTCTTACCTTCTTTCACGGTATATCCTACCCGAATAGCCTCACCATTTTCCATCAATGAAAGGTTTGATATATGAATCGGGGCCTCTTTCTCAACAATGCCTCCCTGGGGATTCTGAGCACTGGGCTTTTCGTGTTTCTTTACCACGTTGCCGCCTTCAACAATGGCCTTGTTCTTTTCACGGTCAACACTCATAACTTTGCCTTCAGAACCCTTGTGGTCACCTGCAATTACGGTTACTGTGTCTCCTGTTTTTATCTTCAACTTCATCGTAATATCTTTTAAAGTACTTCAGGGGCCAATGAAACAATTTTCATGTATTGTTTATCACGTAACTCTCTGGCAACTGGGCCAAACACTCGGGTACCGCGCATCTCTCCAGTAGGATTCAATAGTACACAGGCATTATCGTCAAATCTGATATATGAACCGTCAGGTCTTCTTACTTCCTTCTTAGTACGCACCACTACAGCTGTTGAAACCGCACCTTTTTTAATCGCACCGTTTGGGGCCGCATCCTTAACTGTTACAACAATCTTGTCACCTAGTGAGGCATATCTTCTTTTTGTACCACCGAGTACACGAATGGTCAGTACCTCTTTGGCACCTGTATTATCCGCAACTTTTAATCTTGATTCCTGTTGTACCATGATTACTTAGCTCTTTCAATAATTTCTACCAACCTCCAGCATTTTGTTTTGCTCAAAGGCCTTGTTTCCATAATTCTTACGGTATCACCCTCATTACAATCATTCTTCTCGTCATGGGCAACATATTTCTTGGTCTTCAAAACGAACTTACCGTACATAGGGTGCTTCACTCGTTTTACCTCAGAAACCACAATGGATTTCTCCATCTTGTTACTGGTAACAACCCCAATTCTTTCCTTTCTTAAATTTCTTACTGTTGTCTCTTCCATAAGGCACAATCCGTTATTGTTGTTCCCTTTTAGTTAACTCTGTTGCCAATCTTGCGACCGTTCTTCTGGTCTTTCTTATTTGTAATGGATTCTCTAAAGGCGTCACAGCGTGTGCCATTTTCAAATCTGCATGTTCTTTTTTCAACTCAGCCAATTTTTGCTGAAGCTCTTCAACCGATAATTCTTTAATTTCTGCTTGTTTCATGATCTATCAGTTTATCCAGCGTAATCCCTGGCCACTATAAATTTTGTTTTAACAGGTAACTTTTGTGCCGCCAGGCGCAATGCCTCTTTTGCAATGTCATGCGGTACACCTGCTACTTCAAACATTATTCTACCGGGTTTCACCACTGCTACCCAATATTCAGGGGCACCTTTACCTTTACCCATACGTACTTCTAAAGGCTTCTTTGTGATGGGCTTGTCTGGAAAAATCTTAATCCATAATTGGCCCTGTCTTTTCATGTAACGTGTTGCTGCAATACGGGCTGCCTCTATCTGACGTGAGGTAATGAAATGGGAATCCAAAGATTTTATACCGAACATTCCATTGGAAAGTTGGTGACCTCTCTGGGAATTTCCCTTCATTCTACCTTTCTGTGCTTTTCTGAATTTTGTTCTTTTCGGCTGTAACATCTTACTTACGCTTTAAAACAATTATTTTCTTCTGCGCTGTCTCTTACCACCATCTTGCTTACCTCCTTTGGAACCTCCTTTTGAAAGTCCCACTAAAGGAGAAAGCTCACGCTTACCATAAACCTCGCCCTTCATAATCCAAACCTTGATACCCAACCTTCCATAAGTGGTATGGGCCTCTTCTAGGGCATAATCTACATCTGCACGAAAAGTGGACAACGGTATTCTACCATCTTTGTAGGTCTCAGAACGTGCCATTTCAGCCCCGTTCAATCGGCCGGAAATTTGCACTTTTATCCCTTCAGCATTCATTCGTATTGCTGCAGCAATTGCCATTTTAATCGCTCGGCGATATGAAATTCTACTCTCAATTTGCCTAGCGATACTTGCGGCAACCAAATTGGCATCCAACTCAGGTCTCTTTATTTCATGGATATTGATTTGAACCTCCTTATTGGTGATTTTCTTCAACTCCTCTTTCAATCGATCAACCTCTTGACCTCCCTTACCAATAATGATACCTGGTCTCGCCGTGGTGATGGTAATGGTTATTAATTTGAGGGTTCTTTCAATGATGACCCTCGAAACACTGGCCTTTGCCAAACGGGCATGAATGTATTTTCTAATCTTATCATCCTCTGCCAACTTATCGCCATAATCGTTTCCACCATACCAGTTGGATTCCCATCCTCTGATGATTCCCAAACGATTTCCTATCGGATTGGTTTTCTGTCCCATATGCTTAAGCCGTTGTTTCTGTTGTTACGTTATTGTGCGCACCTAAAACCAGGGTTACATGGTTGGAACGCTTTCTTATTCTATGTGCCCTACCTTGGGGTGCAGGACGCAATCTTTTCAACATTGTTCCTCCATCCACACGGATTTCCTTAATATATAAATCAGCATCTTCAATGCTAGCTTCCTCATTTTTCGCCTCCCAGTTGGCAATTGCCGACAACAATAGCTTCTCCAAGCGTCTTGAAGCCTCTTTGGGGTTGAAACGAAGTATGGCCAATGCCATTTCTATTTGTTTACCGCGAATCAGGTCGGCAACCAATCTCATTTTTCGTGGAGACGTAGGACAATTGTTCAATTTAGCGAAAGCCAAATTTTTCTTTTCTTCCTTAATACGTTCTGCCATTTGCTTTTTTCGAACTCCCATCGCGTATTACTTTTTGCCTTTGTTCTTTGCTCCCGCATGCCCTCTAAAGGAACGGGTTGGTGAAAATTCGCCCAATTTGTGCCCTACCATGTTTTCAGTAACATAAACAGGTACGAACTGCCTTCCGTTATGCACTGCAATGGTCTGACCAACAAAATCAGGAGTGATCATTGAAGCTCTTGACCACGTTTTGATTACGGTCTTTTTGCCGGACTCCACGTTAGTCTGAACTTTTTTCTCTAAACTATGATGAACGAATGGTCCTTTTTTAAGTGAACGTGCCATGTTTTCTTATTTCTTTCTTCGTTCTACAATATATCTGTTACTGTCTTTTGTCAAAGAACGGGTTCTAAATCCTTTTGCTGGAATACCATTTCTTGATCTTGGATGGCCCCCTGAGGCCCTACCTTCACCACCGCCCATTGGGTGATCAACAGGGTTCATTACAACCGGTCTAGTTCTCGGTCTTCTGCCCAACCATCTGCTTCTACCCGCTTTACCGGATACAAGTAATTGGTGGTCAGAATTGGAAACCGCACCTATGGTTGCCATACAAGTGGCTAAAACCAATCGTGTTTCACCACTAGGTAATTTTACGGTTACAAACTTTCCGTCTTTTGCCATCAATTGGGCAAAAGTACCAGCACTACGTGCAATATTGGCGCCCTGCCCTGGGCGTAATTCTATACATGAAATGATAGTACCCAACGGAATTTCACTCAAACGCATCGCATTTCCGATTTCGGGCTGCGTTTTCTCACCTGAGATAACCTTTTGACCAACTTGCAATCCGTTCGGTGCAATCATGTATCTTTTCTCACCATCCTTGTATTCCAACAAGGCGATGAATGCCGTTCTGTTAGGGTCGTACTGAATTGATTTAACCTCCGCTGGCATATCAAACTTATCTCGCTTGAAATCAATAATCCGATACCTCCTCTTATGACCACCACCACGATGTCGCATGGTCATTTTTCCTTGACTGTTTCTACCTCCTGTTCTTTTAATCGGTGCGAGCAAGCTCTTTTCCGGCTTATCAGTAGTAATAGCGTCAAATCCGTTTACTACTCTAAAACGCTGACCAGGAGTGATGGGTTTTAATTTTCTAACTGCCATTACCCTTCGTTATATATTGCTATAAAAATCAATAATATCACCTTCGGCAACATCAACAATCGCCTTTTTTAAAGCATTTGTTTTGCCATGTTGAATTCCGGTCTTTGTATATCGAGTTTTTCGATTTGGACCATAGTTCATTGTTCTAACCTTCTTGACGGACACTCCATAAGTGCTTTCTACCGCTTCTTTGATTTCCAATTTGTTGGCCTGTGGGTCAACATAAAATCCGTACCGATTGAACAACTCGCTATCCGCGGTCATTTTTTCAGTTATAATAGGCTTAATCAATACACTCATCGCCCTTTTATTTTGTAAGATTAGCTTGAATTTGTTCTACAGCACCCTCAGACAAAACCACGCTTTTGGCATTCATAATTTTGTAGGTGCTCAATTGGTCATTGGTAATGACTTCAGATTGAACGAGGTTTCTTGACGACAAGAAAACATTATTATTCTTTTCGCCTAAAACCAACAATGATTTCTTATCAGCTATACCTAACGAACCCAGAAAAGAAAGAAAATCTTTTGTTTTCGGCGTTTCAAAGTTGAAATCCTCAACAACCACTAACGCCTTTTCTTGTGATTTCAAACTGAACGCAGACTTACGCGCCAAACGCTTCACGTTCTTATTCAGCTTTTGGCCATAATTTCTGGGTCTTGGCCCAAAAATGCGACCCCCACCTCGAAACACAGGCGATTTAATACTACCAGCCCTTGCCGTACCTGTTCCTTTTTGCTTTTTCAACTTACGGGTACTTCCAGCGATTTCAGCTCTTTCTTTCGCTTTGTGCGTACCCTGTCGTTGATGTGCCAGATATTGCTTCACATCCAAATAAATGGCATGTGTATTAGGCTCTATTGCAAATACCTCATCAGAAAGTTCTACCTTTCTGCCTGTATCTTTACCGTTAACATCCAATACTGCTACTTTCATCCCCTTATTTTTCTACGGTTACGTAAGCATTTTTATGACCAGGTATAGCTCCTTTAACAACTAGAAGGTTTTTCTCAGAAACTACCTTCAATACTCGTAGATTTTGAACAGTAACACGTTCACCACCCATTCTACCGGCCATTTTCATTCCCTTGACAACCTTCGAAGGAGTTGAGGCCGCACCGATGGAACCAGGGGCACGTAACCTATTGTGTTGCCCATGGGTAGCTTGACCTACACCTGCAAAGCCGTGTCTTTTGACAACGCCTTGAAAACCCTTTCCTTTAGATGTACCAACAACATCGACAAATTCTCCTTCTTTAAACAAATCAGCCCCTACGGTATCACCTAATTTGTATTCACCTTCAAAATCACGGAACTCAACGACTTTCTTTTTGGGCGACGTACCAGCTTTTTTAAAATGACCTGACTCAGCCTTACCTGTACGCTTTTCTGCCTTGTCATCGAAACCGAGCTGAAGGGCATTATACCCGTCTACCTCTTCGGTTCTGACTTGGGTAACCACACATGGTCCAGCCTGAATGACGGTACATGGAACATTCTTTCCATTTTCGTCAAAAATGCTGGTCATGCCGATTTTTCTTCCTATTAACCCAGACATATTATTACTTATTAATTATTCAACTTTTAAAAACCAATTTCTTGGCAAAAAAATTGGGTCAAAGAAAAAATTCTGTGACCCAGATATGCTTTCTTTTTCCCGCTTTTCCCTCGCTCGCAGCTTAGGACATGTTCACCCCTTTTCTCTAAGGGCGTGCAAACTTACACTTTTATTTCGACTTCTACACCACTTGGAAGCTCTAATTTCATTAAAGCGTCAATTGTTTTGGAAGAAGAACTGTAAATATCGAGCAACCGTTTATAGGAACTCAATTGAAATTGCTCCCGAGACTTCTTATTTACATGCGGTGAACGCAGCACCGTAAAGATTTTCTTATGCGTTGGCAAAGGAATAGGACCTGTTACCACAGCTCCTGTTGTTTTTACGGTCTTCACAATCTTTTCAGCAGACTTGTCCACCAAATTGTGGTCGTAAGACTTTAGTTTAATTCTAATTTTTTGACTCATCTTCTGAAAATTATGCGGTTACACCTTTAGTTGCCTTAATCACTTCCTCCGCTATATTCGATGGAGTTTCGGCATAATGAGAAAATTCCATAGTGGATGTTGCGCGACCAGAACTTAAGGTTCTTAATGACGTCACATACCCAAACATTTCCGACAAGGGCACTTCGGCCTTAATAACTTTAGAGCCAGCTCTGTCATCCATGTTATTGACCTGACCTCTTCTACGGTTTAAATCACCCACTATATCACCCATGTTTTCTTCTGGCGTCAACACCTCAAGTTTCATAATAGGTTCCATCAGCACCGCTTTTGCAGCTCTAGCAGCCTCTTTATAGCCCAATTTGGCAGCCAATTCGAAGGATAACGAATCGGAATCAACCGGATGGAATGAACCATCTTTGAGGGTTATCTTCATGCTATCCATTTCGAATCCGGCCAAAGGACCATTCTTCATTGCCTCTTTGAATCCCTTTTCGACAGACGGAATATATTCCTTAGGAATATTACCTCCTTTTATAACATTAACGAATTCTAACCCAGCTTTGGCTTCTTCCCCTTCACTTGCAGGCTCCATGGTAAATACGATATCCGCAAATTTACCTCGACCACCTGTCTGTTTCTTATACACTTCGCGGTGATCGGCCTTTGCAGTCAATGCCTCTTTATACTCTACCTGCGGCTGACCTTGATTGACCTCCACCTTAAACTCCCGTCGCAAACGGTCAACAATGATATCTAAGTGAAGCTCACCCATACCGGAAATAATGGTTTGACCGGAGGCTTCATCCGTTTTTACTTGAAAAGTAGGGTCTTCTTCGGCCAATTTCGCCAATGACATTCCCAATTTATCTACATCTGCCTTTGTTTTAGGCTCCACAGCAATACCGATTACAGGATCTGGAAAGTCCATGCTCTCCAAAACAATTGGATGCTTCTCAGAAGACATGGTATCACCGGTCTTGATGTCCTTAAAACCAACCGCTGCACCAATATCACCGGCTTCTATGTACTCAATTGCATTTTGCTTATTGGAGTGCATCTGATAAATACGCGAAATACGTTCTTTTTTGCCTGAACGATTGTTCAATATGTAAGAACCAGCATCCAGACGACCGGAATACGCTCTAAAGAACGCTAAACGACCAACAAAAGGGTCCGTTGCGATTTTAAAGGCCAAAGCAGCAAAAGGCTCTTTGGGATCTGGTTTTCTGGTAATTTCATTACCTGAATTTGGATCAGTACCTATAATATCATCCTTATCCAAAGGAGAAGGCAAATACCTACAGACAGCATCCAAAAGAAACTGAACTCCTTTGTTTTTGAAAGAGGAACCACAGACCATAGGAATTATAGCCCTATCCATAACCGCAGCCCTTAGCGCAGCGTGCACTTCTTCCTCAGTAATGGAATCTTCGTCCTCGAAGAATTTTTCCATCAACTCTTCATCGTACTCTGCTACCGCTTCAATCAAAGCTGCTCTATACTCATTGACCTCTTCTTGCATTTCAGCAGGGATATCGATGACATCGAAAGTAGATCCAAAGTTCTCATCATGCCAGACAATAGCCCTATTCTTGGCGAGGTCCACTATACCTTTAAAATCGGCCTCTTCCCCTATAGGAAGTACTATGGGCACTGCATTGGAACCCAACATTTCCTTGACCTGCTTGCACACGTTCAAGAAGTTTGAGCCTTGGCGGTCCATTTTATTCACGAATCCAATTCTTGGAACCTTGTAGTTATCCGCTAGCCTCCAGTTGGTTTCAGACTGTGGCTCAACGCCGTCTACTGCACTGAACAAAAATACCAGCCCGTCCAATACGCGCAACGAACGGTTTACTTCAACCGTAAAATCTACGTGCCCAGGGGTATCAATAATATTAAAATGGTATCCTTTTGCATCTGCTGTGGGTTGCCCATTCTCTGTGGGAAACTGCCATGTACAGGTAGTCGCCGCCGAGGTAATTGTAATCCCCCGCTCTTGTTCCTGCTCCATCCAGTCCATAGTAGCGGCACCATCATGAACCTCACCAATTTTATGGCTTACCCCAGTATAAAAAAGAATACGCTCTGTCGTTGTGGTCTTCCCCGCATCGATATGCGCGGCTATACCAATATTCCTTGTGTATTTTAAATCTCTAGCCATCGTGGATTAAAATCTAAAGTGGGAGAATGCTTTATTGGCCTCGGCCATCTTGTGCGTATCAACACGTTTCTTGACGGCTGCACCTTCTTCTTTTGCTGCGGCCAAGATTTCAGCTGCAAGCTTTTGTGCCATAGACTTTTCGTTTCGTCTTCTCGCGTAGTTGATCAACCACTTCATGGCAGTTGAAATCTTACGGTCAGGACGAATTTGCATCGGAATTTGAAAAGTAGCTCCACCCACCCTTCTACTCCTTACTTCGACGTGGGGCATCACATTGGAAAGGGCGTCTTTCCATAACTCCAGAGCCGTTTTTTCATCATCGGTCTTCTTTTGGTCCACAATATCAATGGCATCATAGAAAACCTTGAAGGCAACGGATTTTTTTACGTCCCACATCATCATATTAACAAACCTTGTCACCAACTGGTCATTGAACCTTGGATCTGGCAACAATGGTCTCTTTTTCGCTTGTCTTTTTCTCATGACTTCCTTCTAAAAGTTGAATTACTTTTTAGGGCGTTTTGCACCAAACTTTGAACGACGCTGAGTCCTCCCTGCTACACCAGCAGTATCCAAAGCTCCGCGTACGATATGATATCGTACACCAGGTAAATCTTTCACCCTTCCACCTCTTACCAATACTATCGAGTGCTCTTGGAGATTATGACCTTCACCGGGAATGTACGCATTCACCTCTTTACCATTAGTCAACCTTACCCTAGCTACTTTTCGCATAGCGGAATTCGGTTTTTTTGGCGTAGTGGTGTAAACACGGGTACAAACTCCACGTCTTTGAGGACAAGAATCCAAAGCAGCCGATTTACTCTTCTTGGTAATTGTGCTCCTTCCTTTTCTTACTAATTGTGAAATTGTTGGCATTTAAATACTTTATTAAATAAATAAACCCTCATTTTGAGGGCTGCAAATGTAGTGATATTTCACAATAATTCAAATGAGGGCTTAGAATTTTTCTAGAAGCTTTGTAGTTAGACTAAAATTACTGGTTATCAGCGCTAATGGTGAATAGCAATATCTACTTCTCAAGGCCATTTGACAAATGAAATTCCTTACCCAAAAGCTACTCGGTTGAGTACAACCTATTAATCGTTCTTCAATACTTTAAAGACCCTTCCCAATCCTTCAAACTCTTTCAATAATTTTTAATGTTTTAGATGTAACTAAAGATTAATGCCGCAAATAATTTCAATAGCCTAATTTTTCTTTTAAAGCTGACCTTACAGTACCGCCCATAGAAACATTTTAACAAAATGAAGTATTTGAGACGCCATCAATTGTCCACTACCCTAACCCTTAGCAAAATACAAAATCACATCGCCTTGTATAGGCAACTCTGTAAGCTGTAGAACCAGAAGCGGAAAAAATTGTCGCACATCCGTTCCTATTAAGAAAACTTTACTCTTATGTCAGCGGCGGTTCTTAAGTCCTTTAGAGTATTTATGCCCACACGGGTTTTTCTCCATACTGATCAAAATTGATGGCAGTCAGTCAAATTCGTATACCATTTTATGTAGAACTTGGTTGCTATGGATAAGGGTTCTGATTTGCGATTGCCTGTAAATCGCCTGTCAAGCATTCCAAGATCTAATTATATCTCTTTAAGAAGGTACAAAAGAAACAACGTCATCTTCAATCTCCATCAAAAATCCATTTCATTATTTTCACTTTATTTTTTCAACAAACGAATACCACTTTTTGCAAACCTGACCATTACCCCCCCTTAAGAACAACTATCAACATGGGATCATTACCCTGTCTTAAATTTTTAAGAAACCTATACCTTATATAATAGCTTTTCTTTAACACCCATTTAAGTGTTCAACTTTACCAATTTCTCGAAAAAAGAGCGAATTGATTGTAGCAAACTGAATGTAACCCAGGAAATATGGGATATGGACAATAATTAAATGGCTCAAAAAATTTTAGGAGATTTCCTTTGGATTATTAACATGAAATTATGATTTTAGCGGCTAGCTAATTCAAATAATTTTAAAATGAGAACAAAACTAAATGGAATCTTAACGCTATTACTGGCGTTTGTTGTGCATGTTTCCTTTGCACAAGACAAGACGATTTCAGGTACGGTAACAGACTCCGATGGTCTGCCTTTGCCTGGGGTCAACATTGTCGTCGAGGGTACTTCCAATGGTACACAAACCGATTTTGATGGAAATTACTCGATTAATGCCAGCGAAGGCCAAACCCTCTTGTTTACGTACATAGGGCAAAGAGATGTACGAAGAGCGGTCGGTGCAGGAAGCACTATGAACGTTCAAATGGAAGAGGATGCTCAAGCTCTTGAGGAAGTGGTTGTTACTGCACAGGGTATTAAGAGAGAAAAGAAAGCTCTTGGTTATGCCGTAAGTTCAGTAGGTTCCGAACAATTGGAAGATCGCGCTGAAGGTGATGTGGCTCGGGTTCTAGCGGGTAAAGCCGCTGGGGTACAGATTACAGCAGCCGGTGGTGCAGCGGGGTCTGCAACTAATGTTGTTATTCGAGGTTTGAACTCGTTCAGCGGAAATAACCAAGCATTATTTATTGTAGATGGGGTACCATTCAGTAATGATACCAATAACGATGGTGCAGATGGTAATGCTGATTTTATCGATGGTAATACGGCAAGCTCAAGGTTTTTGGATCTTGACCCTAACAATATTGCCAACATCGAGGTGCTTAAAGGTCTTTCAGCGGCAACATTATATGGAACTCAAGGTCGTAATGGGGTTATCTTAATTACTACCAAGTCAGGTTCTGCAAGTACAGGTCCAAAGAAAACAGCGATCACTGTTAGTCAATCATTCTTTACTAATGAAATTGCTTCATTGCCAGATTACCAACAACAGTTTGGTAATGGTTTCGACCAAGCATTTGGTTGGTTCTTCAGTAACTGGGGACCTAGTTTTGATAGGGATGGTACTGCTTGTTGGGGAGCACAATCTGCTATCGATGATCAAGGTACTTTAGCACACCCTTACTCTACGGCTTCATCAGCAACAGGAATTCCACAGGCTTTTCCAGAGTTTGCTAATGCCCGATATGAGTGGAGACCTTATAATTCAGTTGAAAATTTCTTTAGACAAGGGAACACC
>JBHJJC010000036.1:0-7071 GCA_050042945.1 Croceivirga sp. | reverse complement strand
GCGAACATTGTATCCAATACCCGGCGACAGCTGCCCCTTTACACCAGCATAACCCTCATACTGTTGGTCAGTAGGTTGAAGACTGTACAATCCATAAAGCGGATTATCACCTGACAATGCCAGTGTTGGCGATACAAACGGATTTTCACTCACGAAATCGTGATAGGAATTTTGCTTCAAATCACCTTCCAAACCCCCATAGGCAATAACCTGGTCATTCACAATACGATAAGATGCCGTAACAGCTGGATAGATAAAAAAACTACCGTTACTACGTTCTAAATCCGTACCATAAACGAAATTAGCTCCCAAGTTCACCGTTAATTCATCTCGAAGTATTACAAAACTTGGATTGACACCTGCAATCAAATGAGCGTATGAAAGCGGAGTCGTTGTGTTTACGGTTTCATTCAAACTAGCATTGTTAAATTCTCCACCAACATAGTCCAAATTAGTTTTGATATTTACCATTTCGGAAGTTATGGGTACTTCGAATTCGGTATAAAGCACTGCTCGATTCTCGCCAGAATCAAAGGCATCCCAAAAACGTCTCACCAATACATTGCCTTCCTTAAAGAAAGTGTCTTCAACACTCAACTGTGCGGTCGCTTCGGCATTAAAATAATGCTGTGTTTCATCACTGATGCCATCAACTTGTGTTTGTGTAAAAACTGCACTTTGCAACCCATACCAGTTGTACAGTTGATGACCTAACCCCAATCCTACACTCCAATTGTAGTCTCTATCCTTTTTAGCAAAAGAAAGATCTAAATCGGTGTTGTAAAAGTTCGTATTCAACGGGGTGCTGTTAATATCGCCCCTTGAGGAAAAGTGGGTCAATCCCACATCAAAAAGGTTTTCATCACGGCCTACTTCCCTACTGGTATAAAAATCAACGATAGCATTGTTGAAATTACCCAAGCCCACCATCGCATAAGAATTGTACAGTATCGGTGGAGGAACTTTTTCCACTTTTGCTGCCTTAGCCTTAGCAGGGGTGAAGGTAGAAGCCACCGGAACGGAAAAAATAACATACTCAATGGGTTTCTTCTGCAATTCAATCGAATCGTTAACCGTAGGAACCGCTTTAATTTTGAAGGCATCGGAAACAGAGGGGGAATATGGTTTTACAACGGTTACCGTTTCAGTGCCGATATCATCCGTCTGTTGGGATTGAACCACCGTAATAAGTCCAAAAAAAAGAAAAAACAAGAGCATTTTTTTGCCATATCGAACACTACTGATAACTGTAGACATTAGATACGTTTTAATAAGCTGCTTCGTCGCCGTTCTCGACGGCAAACCAACTGATACGGTATACTCTTTCATGCTCACGACTAATTTTGATTGATTGATGAATTGTTTTCCGCTTCGCGGGATTTTATGAGCGAAAGTTCCCCATTGGCCTCGGCCACAATATCAGGATATTCTGAAAAGTTCTCCAGAACACTTTCCAAGATGTAAGTGGCTTGAAATGCATCTTCCAATACATAAAAGTTTTTGGCCATAATAACCAAACCCTTACCACCCCATTCTTTGTACGCTGCAAAGTCTTTCGCTAATTTTTGAACGGAAACATTACTAGCTTCAAAATCACCATTGTGATTTTTGAAGAAGGCGGCATAGTACCACGCTTCTGCACCAACTTGGCCTTTTGCGATTTTTTTTACTTCAGAAAAGGCCTTCTCCGCCAATTGTTCGTCACCAGTTTCAATAGCTGAACGGGCTATCATTATTTGGGCATCACTCCTAATTCGATTATCAATGGTATTATCATTCAAAACCTTTTCGGCATAGGCCAATGTATTTTGATAATCCTTCCGCTCATAATACCCTTTCATCAAGTTGCTTTGGGCAAACGTGCGGTTTTGGGTAATCTCGGCAGTGCTTTCCAACCGTTCCAAAAAGGGAATTGCATTTTGATAATCTTCTGCACCTACATAAATCTCGCAAACCCGTGTCAAGGCTTGTTCGCCATATTCACTTGTTCCACGATTGGCTACCTCAATGTACTTGGGCAATGCTTTTTCTTTTTCATTTTTTGAAAAGTACAATTGTGCCAAAGTGAAATTCGCCTCCACGGAATGTATACCGTTAGGGAATTCCTTCAGGTATTCTTCAAACGCACGAATGGCGACCTCCGTTTTTCCTTCAATATACTTACGTTGGGCCGCTTCGAAACTGGCATCATCCAATTCTGAATCACTTACCTCAACGATATCGACGTTTCTTGCCCAAGCAGCATATTCACTGACCTTTCCCATATCAACATAAACCAGTTTAATCGTCGATACGGCCTGCTGGGCCTCTTGTGATTTTGGATAGGTACTAACAACACCCTTAAGCTTTTCCAGGGCTCGCTCATTTCTACTGGCATTGTAATGCACCAAACCCTGACGCAGTTGTGCCTGCGGTGCAAACTTACTTTTGGGGAAAGTCTTAATTAGGTTTTCATAGGTCTGAAGCCCCATGGCTTCGCGATTTGTCTTGACATAAGTATTACCCAGCTCGAAAAGAGCATCATCGCGAAGTGAGGACTTGGGATAACGCGATACAAATTGACTTAAGCCATCTATTTTTGATGTAGAATTCCCTAGAAAGCCTTGACTCATCGCTTTCTGAAATGCGGCATAATCCCGTTCTGGACCATTGACCTTTGATGCTTTATTATAAGAACTCAATGCTAACTTATAATTGCTAGAAACAAAATAACTATCCCCCAATCGCATTAGTGCATCGGTCTTCATCGCATTGTCTAAAGTATTGGATTGCGTAGCCCTTTTAAAAGCCGCCGAGGCATTCGAATAGTCTTTTTGTTTGAAATGACAATATCCCAAATTATACTCCAATTGATCGTACTCCTCAACATCTTTAGCACTTGGGGTATTACGAAATTCCTCAAAACTTTTTAAGGCCATATCAAAACGGTTCAATCGATATTGTGATTCGGCTTTCCAAAATTGGGCACGAACTTTAAATGTGTTATTTAGGGCATTCTTCAATGACTTCTCAAAAGCGTTCAGGGCAGCCGAATAGTCATTATCGATGAAAAGTGCTACCCCATGATAAAAGGCCACTTTTTGATAGGTCTCCTTACCAGCGTAGTTCTTATTTTTCTCCAAAAGTTCCATGGCACCCGCAAAATTTTTGGACGAAATAAAAGAATCAACCAATAGGTTCTTGATTTCTGCCTCATGTGTGTCATCTGGGAACTTTTCAAGATAAGCCATCATCACTTCGGGAACCGGCTCATAAGGATTGCCAATTTCATAGCTCAATCGCGCATAATTCAAGAAAGCATCCTTTTCAATTGCTGAACTGAATACCATTTGGGAAGCATTTCGAAAGGCATTCAAAGATTCGGTCTTTTGATTTAACTTCAAATAACACTCAGCAAGATGATAGTAAGCGTTTTGGGCTACTGCATTTGAGCCATTTATGATTTTATTGAACTGCCCGATAGCCGCTTCATAATTATTGAGTTTGTAGTAACAATACCCCAAAAGATAATAATCGGTATTACTGAACCTTCCTCGTTTACCCTTGTATTGTTTTAGGTAGGGAATAGCGTCTTGATAGCTGCCAAGATTAAGATAGCTTTCCCCAATAATCTTGTTCAATTCTGATTTTTCACGACGGTCGGCTTTGACCATATGCTGCTCGGCCATTTCGATGGCCTTTTCAAAATTGCCCAGTTTAAAATTGAGGTCAGCTTGATAATAGGCCAATTTTTCTTTTAAAACTTCAGGGTCGTTTATTTTGTCAAAACGCTCATTTGCCGATTCGTAGTCATCTTGCTCGTAAGCGATATACCCAAGATAATACTTGGCTTGTGAACCATATTTTGAGGAGTTTGAAACCCTGCTAAGGTACTTTTCAGCTTCGTTAGGACGATTTGCAGCATAATAGGCATAGCCCATATTAAAATCAAAACGCTCTTTGTCTTTTCTTGACATCGCATTTTGCTCTACTTTTTTATACCATTTAAGGGCATAAGGATATCGACCTGTCTCGAAATAATAATCAGCGACATCCATGAAGGCAGAATTCCGTTTTGTGGAGGTCGGATAGTTTTCGACAAAACCCTCCATGAGGTTGTCAGCACCTCTTTGATTGAGTCGGATAGCAGCATTGGCGACGTAATAAACGCTATTAGCTTCGGTCTCTTCATCATCAGTGGTTTGCTTCACCTCTTCAAACAAAGCCTGCGCCGCCTGATATTGCTGATTATTATACAGCGCCAAAGCATCTTGGTACTGTTTATTATCGTGGGAAAAAATCTGGGTTTTTTGTGCGGTTGTCGTAGCCATCATTCCCAAAAAAAGGAATGAAAAGACGTAAAAAGTCCATTTCATAGTGTTCTACGTGGTTCTCTGATTGTATTTAGCTAACGTCAAAATTCGCGCCAAAGTATGACCATAGTGAGAAACCCTCTCTTAATTATTCAGGTGAATCTCATAATTTAACCTACTTACCATCTACTTTAAACATCCCAAAAGAAGGACAAAACATTTATAATCAGGTCGTAAAACTTGAAAATTGTATCTTGTCATACAACGTAACCTTAAAAAAACAATATTATGAAAATCCTAAAGTACGTATTACTGTTCTTGTTGGTTGTCATTATTGCTCTTGGCATTTATGCGGCTGTACAACCCAGTTCTTATGATATCACTAGAAGTCGCGTTGTTGGGGCAACTCCTGAACTGATTTACAACAATGTAAGTGATTTTAAAAATTGGCCTGAATGGCTTCCTTGGCTGGAAGAAGACCCAACAATGACCTTTGAATATGGAGAGGTTACCAAAGGTGAAGGTGCTAGTTATAACTGGCAGGGCAAAGATGGCGACGGAAGTCAAAAAATGGTCAGTGCCATACCATACGAATCCATTACCAATGAGCTATCGTTCGATGGTATGGGCGGTTCCACCGGCTACTGGAAATTTAGTCCAAAGGAGGATGGAACTGAGGTAACTTGGGGAATGAAAGCAGAAGAAATACCCTTTGTATTCAAGTTTTTTGGAGCGATCAGTGGAGGGTATGACGCCATGATCGGACCAATGTTTGAACGAGGGCTTGAGCGTTTGGACAGCGTCATGGCAAAAGAGGTTGAAGCCTATAATAAGTTGGCCGCAACCTGGTCTATGGGCGATATCGTAAAGATAGATGTCAACGAAAAGAACTTTATTGGGTACGCCCATAGTTCGAGAACTGACGACCAAGAGGCCATGTCAAAAATATTCGCAGAATCCATGCCCAAGGTTGGGGAGTATGCAGTAAACCAAGGTCTACAGTATGGTGATTTTACACCCGGCGCCATATATACAAAATGGGATGAGGAAACCGGGGAAGCTGAGTTTATGGTGGGTGTATTTTCAGACAAGACCATTAAACCAGGGTCAGATATGCAATCAATGACGTTACCGGATGGAGAAGTAGTCATGGTACCAAAATATGGAAACTATGGTGTTGGTGATATGGAGGCACATCAAGCCATTGCCACGTTCATGGATAGTAATAAGATTACGATGACAGGCCTGGTATATGAGCTTTACATGAACGACCCTACTGAGGTCACACCCGATAAGATTCAAACAGATATTTACTACCCGATTAAGTAAAACATCAAAGGTAACCGATACATAGGAACATCACTTTCCGTTTTGAGAAAAGTGATGTTTCTTTTTTTAATTTCCACACTTTCTTTTTGCCACTCATTTATTTCACTAAATCTTGATATTTTTATATTCTTAAATTAAGGAATGCGCGAGACAATTTTGAAACTGCAGGATGCAGCCATTTTTCAAGAGGAAAATCTGGTGTTGAACGATGTTACCCTACAGGTTAAAAAAGGGGATTTTGTTTATGTCATTGGCAAGACCGGCAGCGGTAAAAGCAGTTTTATGAAAACCCTTTATGGGGATTTACCCTTACGGCAAGGTGAAGCCTCTATAGTAGATTTTAATCTCAAGACCTTAAAGGAAGACGACATTCCCTTTTTAAGACGAAAACTGGGCATTGTGTTTCAAGATTTCAAACTTCTGCCAGATAGAAACATTAATAACAATCTCAAATTTGTATTAAAAGCCACTGGGTGGACCGATATCATTAAAATGGATGCCAAAATTGAACAGGTCTTGGATAAGGTTGAAATGAAAACCAAGGGTTTTAAATTTCCCCATGAACTTTCTGGTGGGGAACAACAACGGGTAGCCATCGCTAGGGCTTTACTCAATGACCCAGAATTGATTTTAGCCGATGAGCCCACGGGAAACCTAGATCCCCAGACGAGCGTTGAGGTAATGAAAGTTCTCGAAGAAATCAACGAAAGCGGAAGGACCATCATTATGGCCACACATGATTATGCCCTAATCCTAAAATATCCACACAAAACCATAAAGTGCGATAACAGTAAGATTTTTGAAGTGGTTCAAAAAGCCGTATAATCCCTTTCCAACCCTCATTAGTTGAAAACTTATGCAAAAGCCATAACGTCAAGAAATGGCGTTCTATTCAGTTTTTGTTTCTTTGTTAAAATTTTAATAAAATGGAATTACTTGGAATCGACATTGGAGGTTCAGGCATGAAAGGTGCTTTGGTCAACGCAGAGACCGGCGAAATGTTAACTGATAGATTTAGGGTACCGACCCCTGAAAGTAGAAAACCCAGTGATATGGCCCAAGTGATAAAGGAAATTGTAGACCATTTTGATTATAAAGGTCCTGTTGGCTGTGGTTTCCCCACTATCGTTAAGAAAGGTATTTGTAAAGCTCCCGGAAATTTGGATAAAAGCTGGGTAGGAGTTAACGTTGACGAGTAATTCACAACAGCTACAGGTCTCGAATTCACGGTAATCAACGATGCAGATGCTGCTGGTTACGCCTCAATGAACTATGGTGTGGGACGCGGTAAAATAGGATTGGTTATTATGATTACGGTTGGTACCGGCCTGGGAAGCGGTGCTTTTTACAACGGAGAATTATTGGCTAATTTTGAGTTGGGTCAAATTCCCTATAAAGATTATAAGAAATTTGAACTTTGGGCGGCATCTTCTGCCAAAGAGCGCGAAGG
>JBHJJC010000035.1:0-45224 GCA_050042945.1 Croceivirga sp. | reverse complement strand
CACTGTTGCAATTACCTCATCAAACATAATCGGACAAACGTTGGAATACTGAAAATAACAATACATCAATCATGGGGGGATTGGACCTCTAAAGATGCACTATATCTGCACAGACTTTATTTGCTGGAGCATGCCACTGGTAAGAACATTGGTAAAAACAGTCTCCATTTCGTTGAAAATCTTGCCAAAAGACATCAAAAGAAAGTGATATGGTTAGAGGCTATGAAAAAAGGGTTGGCCAAACAGTTCTACCAAAAAAATGGATATACCAGTATTGGAAAATCTTGTATTTCGCTTGAAGGAGTAAAAGAAAGTGAGAAGGAAATGTTGGTGATGGGCAAAACGCTTTAATTACCAACCTTTTTGTTTTATTAGGTTCTCAATATGGGCAAAATGATGACTGCCATGCCAGGCATACCGTCCAATATTTTCCTCTAGAGTGCTAACAATGTTACCCTCAGGATGGGTAAATGTTCTCAAAAGCTGTTCCTTGGACAACCCTTTGAGCAAATACACCAATTTAAAATGGACGGCCTTTAAATGGTCCAATGACATTTGAATCGGAGCTGTTTGGGTATCGAAAAGATTGGCCCATTCCTTTTCAAAGTAAGGTTTTATGACAGGATTGTCTTCGGTCAATGCCCATTTAAACCGAATGTAGCTGTTATGATGACTGTCCGAAACATGATGGACTACTTGTCTAACCGTCCACCCACCAGGTCGATAAGGGGTTTCCAACTGTACTTCGGTCAATCCCTTGACCATTTCCTCATATCGGGCAGGTAAGTGTTCCAGAATGGAAATCCATTCAGAAAGATGTTCCTCGGTTATAGGGTTGGGGGTTTCATATTTTCCGATAGGATATTTTAATTTTTCCAGCGCTAGTTCTTCCATGATTTAAATGTAACAAACTTTAATACAGTTTTAACCCCAAAACTGTGGTAAAAAATTAGGTTGAAACTACCTTTATTCAAATCTCAAAAACGAACAAATATGTCTACTTTACGACTTGGCGATACCGCGCCAAATTTTATTGCAGAAACTTCACAGGGTCCTTTGAATTTTTACGATTATTTAGGGGATGGTTGGGGCATTTTATTCTCTCATCCTGCCGATTTTACACCTGTTTGCACCACCGAGTTGGGTACTGCGGCAAAATTTAAAAATGAATTTGACAAGCGCAATGTAAAAATGATGGCCCTAAGTGTGGATGGGGCAGCTTCGCACAATGAATGGATAAAGGATATCAATGAGACACAAAACACCGTTGTCAATTTTCCCATTGTTGCGGATGAAGACCGAAAAGTATCCGATTTATATGATATGATTCATCCTAATGCGGATGATACCTTAACCGTTCGTTCGGTATTTATTGTAGGGCCGGATAAAGCTATCAAGCTAATTTTGACTTACCCGGCTTCAACGGGCAGGAACTTTTATGAACTCTTACGTGTAATTGATTCATTGCAATTGACAGCATATCACAAAGTAGCTACTCCCGCAAATTGGAACAATGGGGAAGATGTTGTGGTCAGTCCTAAAATTCCAACAAATGAAGCAAAAGAACTATTTTCAAAAGGGGTTGAGGAAATAAAGCCATATTTAAGATTAACTCCAGATCCAACGGTTTAACAATCTATGGTATATGTGAACCGCCCTCAGTGAGCGGTTTTTTTTTTGCGGCATGTTTTCATAACCTAAACTTAACATCAAATTTTGCAACCTTAATGGTTATTTTGAATCATTCTAAAAAACCATTAATTATGAAAACACCTTACCACTTACTTCTGCTTTGTGCCTTATTCGCTTTTGAAAGCTGCTGTTTCTATGGCAGTTGTGATGATGATTTTGATGACGAACCCCTTGCCTTTTCACAGTACGAGCCTGTTTTTCTCAGTCGTGCGGATTTGGAACGTTCCATTCAGCTTGGTGAACCTGTTCAAATTGTAAACTCTGGGAAGATTTACGTTAAGGATGACTTACTTTTTGTAAGTGAGGTTAGGGAAGGATTTCATGTATTTGACAATTCCAACCCTGAAAACCCCATTAAGATTAAGTTTATTGAGGTACCCGGATCAACAGATCTGGCCATCAGGGAAAATGTACTTTATATCAATCAGGCAACAGATTTAATTGCCGCTACCTTTAATTTTAGCGCAAATACCTTATCGGTCACCAAACGGGTTGAAAACGCCTTTCCAGAATTGCGTTCTCCAGATGGGGAATATGCTTATGATATCCCTGCCAATAGTATTGTTGTTGATTGGAAATTAAAAAACTAGCCCTATGAAAAAGTTATTTGTATACCTCATTTTTATAGCATTCATTACCTCGTGCGAGTCGGATAGTGATTCGGCGAGTGGACAAGAGTCCACATCAACGGATGGCCAAGGCGGTTCCTTGGCCACCTTTACCTTAAAAGGGGATTATTTATATGTTGTTGACCAGTTTGACCTTAACGTTTTTAGTTTAGGCAATACCCAAGAACCCGTATTTGTCAATAAAGTCAATGTAGGCTTTGACATTGAAACCCTCTTTGGGTATAAGGATTATCTCTATGTAGGTTCACGAACAGGTATGTTCATTTATGGTTTAGGTGATCCAGAATTTCCACAGAAACTATCCCGTGTACAACATTTTACAGCATGTGATCCCGTGGTCGCCAACGATACCCATGCCTATGTTACCTTGCACAGTGATACCTTCTGCGGTAACGACATCAATGTTTTGGAAATTTATGATGTAAATGAGGTAACCCAACCTGTTCTGATAAGCTCGCGAAACTTAATCTTTCCAAGAGGTTTAGGGCTTTACGGAAATTACCTTATTGTCTGTGATGACGAAATCAAAATCTTTGATGTCAGTAATCCCTCAGAATCCAGATTGGTCAACGCCATTGATAGACAGGCCTTTGATGTTATTATCAGCGGAGATTTGTTAATAGCCATTGGTGAAACAGGGCTCTTTCAATATCGATTGAGCACCTCACAAGAAGGGGTTGCCTACACGGCCTTAAGCAGTATTTCGATTTGAATGGCATTCCTACTGAAAGTACAAATGAGAAAAAATATTTCAAGTAATTGATATTGAAATGGTTTCAATACTAAAGTAGGGTTTTTATTCGTTGTATTGTTATTAAGGAAAGATTAACAACCATCAACACGGGTCCAATCATGAATACATTTTTTACCGTACTTCTTTTATTGGTAGTACTCAATTTGTTTTTGCTATTCATCAGTGTGAATAGAGCAAAATAATAAAAAATGCTCCCTTAGGGAGCATTTTTTATATGTGTATTTGAAGGGAAAGGAAATCTTTATTTCACTTCCATCAATTCAACGTCAAAAATTAAGGTGGCATCTGGAGGAATTACGCCGCCGGCTCCCCGACTTCCATAACCAAGATGTGAAGGAATTACGAAACGTGCCTTGTCACCTACACTTAAGAGTGCGATGCCTTCATCCCAACCTGAAATTACCTGACCCACTCCAAGCGGAAATTCTATGGGCTGCTTTCTACTGTATGATGAATCAAAGACCTGACCATTGTCTAAACTACCTTCATAATGTACAGAAACCGTTTTTCCTTTCTCGGCTTGAACTCCTGAACCTTTCTGAATGATTTTATAGCGAAGACCTGAAGCTGTTTTTTCAAAACCAGCAGCTAGTTTTTCCATTTGGGCTTCAGCATTGGCCTTGGCATTAGCTTCCCGTTTTTCACGTGAACCTTCAAATATTCGAAACGCTTCAACAGCATTCCATTTCTCGGCTTCTTCCCCTATGCGTATGATTTCTAAGGAATCAATCATATCACCTTGTGCAATGGAATCAACAATTTCTTGACCGTTTGCTACGTGACCAAAAACAGTATGCTTGTTATCTTACCAAGGCGTCGGTACGTGAGTGATGAAAAACTGACTTCCATTGGTCCCTGGGCCGGCATTTGCCATTGATAACACTCCTGGTGTATCGTGCTTCAATTCAGGGTGAAACTCATCGTCGAACTGATAACCTGGACTTCCTGTACCAGTGCCCTGCGGACATCCCCCTTGTATCATAAAGTCAGGAATCACCCGATGAAATTTTAATCCATTATAATAAGGTTGGCCTTGTGGTTTTGCCTGATTTTCAAGGCTTCCTTCGGCGAGCGCGACAAAATTACCCACGGTACCAGGAGTTTCTTTATGGGTAAGCTTGGCTAAAATTTCTCCCTTGGTCGTATTGAACTTAGCGTAAATTCCTTCTTGCATTTTTCTATTTTTAAGGCTGCAAAAATACGCTTTGAAAGCGAAAGGGTACTATCCTTTTATCTTTTTGGTTGGAATTGTTCCGTATTTATCCATGAGATAGACGAGACTGGCCATAGTCGCCGCACCAAGCTCAAGTTCACGTTTATTGACATATTGAAAGGTATCATTGGCAGCATGATGGTGATCAAAATAGCGTTGGGAATCGGGTCGAAGCCCTGATAGTACCAAATTTTCATCTTTTAACGGACCGATATCTGCCCCACTTCCCCCTCGCACGAACAAGTGAATGAGATAGGGTTCAAAAAGCGGTTTCCAGCTTTCAATTTGTTCAAAATTTTCATCAGAGCAGTCAAATGAAAAACCTCTGGGCGTAAAACCACCTGCATCGCTTTCCAACGCAAACACATGCTTCTCTTTTTTGGTCTTTGCGACTTCGGCATACTTGTTACCCCCTCTTAATCCATTCTCCTCGTTCATAAAAAGAACGGCCCTAAGGGTTCTTTTAGGTTGATATCCGCTAGCCCTGATAAGACGCAATACATCCATGCTCTGTACTACTCCAGCTCCATCATCATGGGCACCATCACCTAGGTCCCAAGAATCAAGATGAGCACCCACTACCATAATCTCATCTGGATATTCCGAACCTTTTATCTCCCCTATGACATTATAGGACTGTACATCAGGAAACTGCTTGCAGCTCTGTTTGAAGAAAAATCTAGTTTCTGGATTCAATTTTAAGGTAGCGCTGAGCAACTCAGCCCCATTGGTGCTTATTGCCGCTGCGGGAATACGTTTGTCAATGGGGGTATCACCATAACTCATCGAACCGGTATGCGGATAATCGTCCAATCTGAGGTTTACCGATCTCACGATAACACCCACTGCACCATATTTTGCTGCCGCAGCTGCTCCTGAATACCGCTGATCAACACAACCCGAATACGAACGAAAGGTTCTTATAATGGTTGCTTGCATGGAACGGTTAAAGAAAACCAATTTTCCCTGTATCTTTTCCCTACCTAGTTTTTCTAAGTCATCGATACCTTGAACTTCAATAACCTTTGCTTTCAGTCCTCCATCGGGAGTTGCCACAGAACCACCGAGGGCGCAAATCGGTACGTTGGTAGTAATTCCCGGTTTTGTTTCTATATAGGCAAATTCGGGTATACCCCTTACCCATTTAGGTACCATTACCGGCTGTAACCAAACCCTATCAAGACCTAGCGAATCCATTTGTCTTTTGGTATATTCGACAGCTTCTTGTGCTTGAACGGAGCCCGATAACCGCCCTCCTATCTGATTCGACAAATAGTTCAACCAATCGTAAGCCATACCATCTGTGAGGGCCATATCATAAATAGACCTCAACTGCCTTTCATCTTCTGATTGACCGTTTAAAACAGCCGTAAATACTAAAAATAAGATGGTTAATTTTCTGAAAATCATTCGCTCTCCTTTTCGAGTTGTAGCTTGAAGGATTCTAAGTTAGCTTTTATTTCATCATCCAATTCAGGTTCTTTTACATCTTTATATTTTTTTAACGATTGCAATAAAATGGTAGCTACAATCAGACGAGCAGCTTTTTTATTATCGGCCGGAACGATGTACCAAGGTGCATGGGGTTTGGACGTTTTTTGAATGGCTTCTTCATAACACTGCTGATACTTATCCCATAATTTGCGCTCTTTTAGATCACCTGGTGAAAACTTCCAGTTTTTTTCCTTTAATCGAAGTCTACGTAATAAGCGTTGCCGTTGTTCTTCTTTGGACAAATGAAGAAAGAATTTAAATATCACGGTTCCATTTTCAGAAATATGCCTTTCAAAAGCGTTGATTTGGCGATAGCGGTTTTCCCAAAAGGCTTCGTTCACATCAGAAATTTCATTCACGGTAGGAATGTTCTCACCAAGAATATAATAAGGATGGACCTTGGTCACCAATACGTTTTCATAATGCGTTCTATTGAATACGCTGAACCTTCCCCTCTCAGGTAAAGCGATATAATGTCGCCATAGGTAATCATGACGTAATTCCTTTTTACTGGGCACCTTAAAGCTATGTACCTCAACCCCCCTGGCATTGAGCTGTTTAAAAACCTCCCTAATCAAACTATCCTTTCCTGCGGTATCCATACCCTGAAGGCAGATAAGCACTCCATATTTACCATGGGCATACAGGGTATTTTGAAAATTCGCCAGCTCTTTGCCCACATCTTTTAACTCCTTCTTTAGCTCCTTTGCCGTTTTTCCTAAATCAGTAAGGGTTGAAATTTTTGAAAGTACCGTGCTTTCGCTAGCCCTAAAGCTGTCAATCATACTATTTTCCATAAACGGAATATACATAATTTTCATAGCAGATTTCAAAAATTAAGTCCTCGTGCCGTTTATCGAAATAATTTAAATTTTGTCCCATTTGTAGGAAAAAACTGTTTTTCAACGATGGAATAGGATTGAGCAAAGAGGTATATCCTAACTTTAAAGAACCTAATCTTTATTCTTATGAAAGCCTACTTAAAAATAATACCCTATATGGGCATTGTTTTAGGATTGTTGGGATTACTTCTTCTGTTATCCCTTACTTTTCCTAAATACTGTCAATTGGCCAATAATGATTTCAGCACCATCGGACTCCAGACAAAAAGGGCGATGGAAAGTCACTCATTTGAAATGGCCCGTTACCATACCTTTAAAGCCCTTAGCAGATTGGAAAAAACAAAAAGTAAACTTTTGGAATGCAATTGTCCTGAAGCACTATCTTCGGCAAAAGATACCGAAGTAAGTTTAAAAGCGGCGGCAAAATCGAAATCAATAGACATCTCTAAAAAACATTTAAAAACGGCCCTAATCAATACGGCTACCACCATAGCTACCTTGGAAGAATACGCGTCACTAAAAGAAACAAAACAATAGTAGAAAGACCACTGTTTAAGTAATCGTATATGAGATTTCTGCTCAAAAATGGTTTAGAGGAGACCTTATTGAACCTTTCAAAATAGGAGTTAAACGTTTCAATTGATTGAAAAAGAACAATATTCTTCTATCATCTGCACTATTCAGGCGTTTAAAAAGTAAAATGTAGGCTGATTTATTTACTCGCAAATAATTTCACGTCGTCTTCACTGACTTCTTTTCCACCCAAGATGATCAATCTTTCGACAACATTTCGGAGTTCACGCACATTTCCTGTCCAGTCGTAGCTTTTCAATAATTCCATCGCCTTTTGGGCAAACGCTTTTTTAGTAGAACCCTGTTCATCAGCAATTTTTGCCGAAAAATGCTCAATGAGCAGAGGAATATCTTCCCTACGATCATTCAATGATGGTACCTTAATTAAGATTACGGCCAATCTGTGGTAAAGGTCTTCACGAAAATTACCGTCTGCTATTTCTTTTTTTAAATCTTTATTAGTGGCGGCAAGAACCCGAACATCAACCTTGATATCTTTATCCGAACCTACCCTAGAAATCTTATTCTCCTGCAATGCACGTAGCACCTTTGCCTGTGCAGAGAGGCTCATATCTCCTATTTCATCCAAAAAAATAGTGCCTTTGTTAGCAGCCTCAAATTTACCAGCACGATCTTTTACTGCAGAAGTAAAAGCACCTTTGACATGACCGAACAATTCACTTTCAATCAATTCTGAGGGAATTGCAGCGCAATTGACTTCGATAAAAGCGCCGCCAGAACGTTGGCTTTTTTGATGCACCCAATGGGCCACCAATTCTTTTCCCGTTCCGTTCGAACCTGTAATGAGCACCCTTGCATCGGTAGGCGCTACTTTTTCAATGATATCTTTGATACCCCCAATGGCAGCACTTTCTCCTATCATTTCATAATTCTTGCTGACCTTTTTCTTCAGTATTTTGTTCTCAACAACCAGTTCTTTCTTGTCTAGGGCATTCCGAACAGTGGTCAGTAATCGATTGAGGTCTGGGGGTTTGGAAATGTAATCAAAGGCCCCCAATCGCATGGTGTTGACTGCAGTATCGAGGTCACCGTGACCTGAAATCATGATGAATGGTATCTCGGGTTTCTCTTTTTTGGCTGCCTCCAAAACCTCTACCCCATCCATTTTTGGCATTTTGATATCGCACAATACCAAATCATAATCATCTTTCTTTAAGACTTCCAATCCTTTGATACCATCTTCTGCCTCAAATACCTGATAATCATCACTCTCTTCAGATAGAATTTTTATCAGTACGCGCCGAATTGCTGCTTCGTCTTCAATCACCAATATTTTTGACATAACCCTTTGTTTAAAAAATAGAAATTCGAAAACCACCCCTAATGAATAGGTTGGCTTCATTATTCAATAAAAATACATCTTCACGTTTATCGTTACGTAAGGTTCCCTGAAGAAACAGAGAACGACCAAAAGTCGCATAAAACGACATATTTTTATTAATGTTATATTGATACCAAAAGCTACCCACTAGTGCTGAAAGTGATATTCTAGATCCTAACTCTCCATCAGGTAGTTCAATATCATCTTGAATATTTATGAAGTAACCGTCCAAGAATAGTGCCAATTGCAAAGTATGCTTGTCAGAAAGATGATATTTGAAGTTCGACTTAGGTATGCCAAGTGTATAAGACCATTGGGGATGAAACCTTCGATAATAACTTACCAAAGGTAGCGGGATTGGTATACCCGTTGTACTATTGAATGAAAGGCCAACCACTATTCGAAAGGGTTTTTCGACATCTTTCTCTTCTTTCCAAAGCGAAGCGGTGGCATTAAAGAATACATCATCAGAACTTATTCCTCCTGTAAGATTGGAAGCAATTCGGGGTGTTACAATGCCTACAAAACGCCAATTTTCATTCCATCTGGTAATATATCCCAAGTTAAAATCAATAATGTGCAGTTGTTCAACCAAGTCTTTGTCAAAAGGTGCAGTTTTTCTAAACTCTATATCAAATTCATTATACTCGGCACCTAGCACCAGGTATTTGTTTTCTTTTATTTTGATAGGTATGTTCAATAGGGCTCGATAACGGGATGTATTGATACCCGTATTGTTTTCCGGTATACGTAGATACTCCAACCTAAAAAGATCCGAACTTTGCGCTTTGGCACACATGAAATTGCCCAAAAGAAAACTTCCTATCAAAAGTTGTGCAATCTTACTGGGCATTTCGATATGTTATGATTTCTGTGATGGTTACTGATAAAGGTGTATATCCCGCTGTGGGAATGGTATGCTAACGTTGTTCTCCCTAAATTTCTTATCAATCGTATATCGTATCTCACTTTTAATTCGTGGATCGCTAAAACTATCGTTTATGTAAAAGTTAATAGAAAAGGCAAGTGAAGAGTCTGCAAAATCTTCAAACAAAACAAATGGTTTTGGGTTTTTCAATACTCCTTTTTGTTCAAGTACTGCTTCTTGCAACAATCGGGTGACCAACTCTACATTACTGCCATACGCTACGCCAACATTCACTTTCTCCCTAGTGGTCTTGTGGTTTTGGGTATAGTTGTAAATGGTATTGCTAATGAATTTATGATTGGGAATAATCACAATTTTATCATCTCTGGTAATCGCACGGGTAGTTCGCAACTTGATTTCGAATACTTTACCTACTTTTTCATCTACTTCAACAATGTCACCTACCTGAAGTGATTTATCGATCATAATCAAGATACCAGCGATGATATCTTGAAATAGTTCTTGAAGTGCAAGTCCCAATCCAACGAAAAGTGCAGCAGAAGCGGTCAATATCACTGTAACATTAATTCCCGCAGCACTCATTGTGGCCAAAAGCACTATCACATAGACCACATATCGAATGAATTTAAAAATACTAATGAATTTGAGCTTGTTCTCATTGGTCATTTTACGGGTAAACAACCTCCGCAAAAGTTTGAGTATGAAATTAGTGGTGATAATGGCGATGGTCAACAAAAGTAAAAGGCCAATAGTAACATGAATTGAGTGTTCACCTTCACCCAAATGAAGCCCCCAATTCAGAAAATCTTGAATCGAACCCCAAATATCACGCTCAACAAATTTCTTTATTTCACTTCCGGTTTCTTGCATGCATCAATATTTTAACCACTTGTACAATTCTTTATACGTTGGTTTTTTACCGTACATTAATATCCCCACCCGGTAAATCTTGGAAGCCAACCAAACGATAGCAAGAAATGTAAGGATTAAAAGAACAATACTCAATAACAACTGCCAAACAGGAACGCCACCTTCACCAATTCCGCCAGGAAGACGCATCAACATTACTATGGGAGAAGTCAAGGGAAATAAAGAAAATCCAATCGCTATAGGACCATGAGGATTGCTAAAAACAGAGAAGAACCCCACATAAATAGCCAACATCAATGGCAAAATAATGGGAAAGATAAATTGCTGGGTGTCCGTCTCGTTATCTACGGCCGCTCCAATTGCTGCATAAATGGAACTATAAATGAGGTAACCCAAAATAAAATAAACAACAAACGAAAACAAAAGCAATAGCCAAGGAATCTTAAAAAGTTCATTCGCATACTCTTGCATCTGACCACCATTTTGAGGAAATTCAGAAATGGCACCCATATTTCCTGTATCCATCATGGGATTGCCTCCCAATGCCCTTATATCGATATCAAATAACAATAACGCCACAAATAGTAAAATAGATGCTGAGAATATCCAAATGGCAAACTGCGTTACGCCCGCCAAAGAATTGCCTATAATCTTTCCCAACATCAACTGAAAGGGCTTCACCGATGAGATAATTACTTCAATAATACGAGAGGTCTTTTCTTCGATAACACTGCGCATTACAAAACCACCATAGATGATAATAAACATCATAATGAGGTAACCAAACCCTCCACCTATAAATGCTTTAAGTTCATTGACTCCCTTTAGGTTACGTTCTCCATCAAAGGTGGCGGTTTGTAGTTCGAAACGCTCTTCAACACGGGCAAAATCTTCATCGGAAACACCGATATCCCTCAATCGGGATTTTCTCAGTCGGTTTTCGAAAATACTTTCCAAACGGTTCAAAATGGTATTCGATGGACTATCCCTAGTGTATAAGAAAGCTTCTTCTGCGGCTTCTTGTACTGTCATAGTCTCCGGAATATGAAGTAAACCATTATAGGCCAATGATATCGTAGAATCCTTGGCTTCCACAATATTTATATTTTTAAACTCAATAAAAGAAACCGATTCACTTGGTAAAAACTCTTTGTGAAAATATCTACTCTCATTGAGCACCGAAACAATTTGTACTTCACTATCATTAACTTTGGTCAGATAGGTGATCAGCACAATCATTGCCACCATTAAAACTGGACTTAAAAAGGTCATCACGACAAAGGACTTGTTTCTAACCTTTGCCAAGTACTCTCGCCTTATGATCAGTCTTAACTTACTCATATTTCTTTTGATTTCACCGCTTGAATAAAAATATCATTGGCTGAAGGTATGGTCTCTTCAAAATGGACAACATTGGCCTCTTTACCTAAATCAATAAGAACATCAGCCGTACTTGCTGTAGGAAGTTTAAAAGTAAAGTTCAACTGATTTTCCTCCGAATCGAAGTCGTGGTCCAACATCTCATAGCGATCTTCAAGTTTCTGAATCAACCCGTTTATATTGCCCTCCAACTGAAGTCCTACTTTGAAGACATTGCTCTTATAAACCTTTTTTATCGCTGACAATTTTCCATCCAATATTTTTTCTGATTTATGAATCAATGCAATATACTCGCATAGCTCTTCAACAGATTCCATGCGATGGGTAGAAAAAATAATTGAAGTTCCATTTTTTTTTAGTTCCAAAATCTCATCCTTAATCTTATTGGCATTAATGGGATCAAAACCACTGAATGGCTCGTCAAAAATGAGCAATTTGGGCTGGTGCAAAACGGTAACAATAAATTGTATTTTTTGAGCCATACCCTTTGAAAGCTCTTGAATTTTCTTATTCCACCAATCTCCAATCTCAAGACGTTCAAACCAGTACTTTAACCTAGTCTTTGCGTCATTTTTTGATAATCCTTTTAACTGGGCCAGATAGAGCGCTTGTTCCCCAACCTTCATACTTTTATAGAGCCCTCGCTCTTCAGGTAGATAACCGATGGTGGCAACATGTTTTGGTGAAAGTGGTTTCCCATCAAAATATACATGACCTGTATCTGGAAAGGTAATTTGATTGATGATCCGAATCAATGTGGTCTTGCCAGCACCGTTCGGACCCAGAAGACCATAAATACAATTTTTTGGAATTTCTATCGAAACATTACTAAGTGCCTTATGTTCTCCAAAGGATTTTGAGACGTTATCCGCCTCAAAAATAGGGGTCATTTATTTCGTTTTTTCAAAGATACATTAATCGCACTTTTTTATGCTATTTGAACCTTTTTGGGATGACATATTCTAATTGAAAATTATACGATAAGTGAGCGTTAATACTGTCCAGTAGCCAACAAAACCAAAGTACAGGCGACCTCTATCCCAATATTGTTTTTTCGAAGTAATTTATAGAATTCAGGATTTTCCGTACCAGGATTAAAAATGATCTTTTGGGGTTCTAAATCGAGGATATCTTGATAATATAGTTTTTGCCGTTCAGGATTCAAATATAACGTTACAACATCAATATTTGGTAATTCACCCAAATTGGTCGTAATTTGTACATCTCCGACAGAACCTTGTTTTAATCCATAGGCAAAAGTATTCTCACCGTTTTCACGTAATCTGAGAATAGCCAAGTGACTATATCGATTTGGTCTTAAAGAGGCTCCAAAAACAAGGGTGTTTTGCATTTTAAATGGTAAATGTTAAACTATCATAATAAGTTGTAACTATTTTAAAAAAATCACGTCTTTAAGAAGACAACGAATTAAATCATTGGTAAGACTGTATTTTTTATAGTTAATGGTTAGTGTTTAGTATAGCTTATCAATGTATGACCCTGACAGCACTCGCTCGTCAGGGTCTCTTTTTTAAGATTTCACCCTCTGTTGTAACACCTCTACATTTATATCGTCTATTGTATATATAATGATTGCCCTACCCTTTTATATCAAAAGACCACTTGGCTGACTATTGGTTGGTTAGTTCTTACCAAGTGGTCCATAGCCCTGACATCCTTTAAGATTTCAGGGTTTTCTTTTTACCAACGAACTATTGCACTACCCCATGTAAATCCGCTGCCAAAGGCTGCTAGAACTACTAAATCTCCGGATTTTACCTTGCCTTTTTCCCACGCTTCGGTCAACGCTATCGGAATTGAGGCGGCGGTCGTATTGCCATAACTCATGATATTATTGTATACCTGATCATCGGTCAATCCAAACTTCTTTTGAACAAACTGAGATATTCGAAGATTGGCCTGATGCGGAATCAAAAGATCAATATCCGTTATTTGAAGCCCATTGGTCTGTAGACCTTCCATGATTACCTCACTAAATCGCACTACTGCATTTTTAAAAACAAACTGCCCGTTCATGTATGGAAAATATGTCTCGTCTTCTGGGTCGTTATCTTTGATAATGTCAGTAACCCAACGTTTGCCCATGCCAGGGGCAATCAGGGACAATTCTTCTGCATGTTGGCCTTCTGAATGAAGGTGGGTTGATAAGATACCCTTTGACTTATCTTCTTCCCTACTGACAATGGCGGCACCCGCCCCATCACCAAAAATAACCGAAACACCGCGCCCTCTCGTTGTCATATCAAGCCCTCTTGAATGCACCTCAGAACCAATGACCAAAACATTTTTATACATTCCACTTTTCACATATTGGTCTGCAACCGATATCCCATAAACAAATCCAGAGCATTGGTTTCTGACATCGAGTGCTCCAACGGTCTTGATACCCAAATCACGCTGTACCAATACCCCTGGACCAGGAAAATAATAATCAGGACTTAAGGTGGCGAATACAATAAAATCAATGTCATTTTTATCAATTTCGGCACGCTCAATGGCAATCTTAGCAGCCCTAACCCCCATTGAGGTGGTCGTATCAGTTGCGGTATTGACATGTCTTCGTTCTCTTATACCTGTTCGTTCTTGAATCCACTCATCACTGGTTTCCATAACTTTGGAAAGATCGTCATTGGTGACTACATGGTCCGGAACGTAATACCCAAGGCCCGTTATTTTAGAATTGTACATATGCTGTCATTTGGAAAGGAAAAGTAAACAATAAATTTTCAGATTCATAAAAAATTAAGGGAATGACCTATAGAATAATACCTTTTTTTGTTTTGGCATTAATGTTTATTTCTTAAACAATATTAGTATTCTCGAATTTTGCTGATAAGTACCTCCTTTAGTATTATTTTCAAAAACAATACCATTGAAGGTTAATTTAAGTTTCTATCTAGTCTATAAATGTCTTATATTCAAAAGGCTGTGGTTTATCTATGTAAAGCCTGTTGAAATAAATTGTAGCGTGAACCAATATTTTTTCGGCACTATTTGACTTATTCGGCGATGATGGCAGATAGGATAAGCAAAAATAGTACGGAATATGAAACAAATGTAGATATAACGAAGAAAGCGCGCTTTCTAGCAAAAGCACGCTTTCAAACAACCTAACCAATAAATAAACAAACTTTTGTAGTGATTATCTTATCATAGCAATCCTTAACCACAACACATCAAATGTAATAAATGTTTAACGTAAAATGATTTTTATTAAACATAAAAAATGTTAAAGTTTTTTTAATTGAATTTAGCACTTCAAATATGCCAGTTTGTCATTTTTGCCTTCATGGTATTTTTTTTGTCCTCTCAGAGACGAATAAAACAAATGGAATCTTAATCCCAATAAAATAAAATAATATGGCTTCAGGTAAAATCAATGTCTCAGTAGATAACATTTTTCCACTCATAAAAAAGTTTTTATACAGCGATCACGAAATCTTTCTTCGTGAATTAATATCCAATGCTACAGACGCAACACTGAAACTAAAACATCTCACCTCAATAGGGGAAGCTAAGGTCGAATATGGTAATCCTACCATTGAAGTCAAGGTCAATAAAGATGAAAAGAAAATACACATCATTGACGAGGGTCTCGGAATGACAGAAGAAGAAGTCAAAAAATATATCAATGAAGTGGCATTTTCAGGTGCGGAAGAGTTTTTGGATAAATATAAAGATGCAGGCAAAGATGCAGGTATAATTGGTCATTTTGGACTTGGCTTTTATTCTGCCTTTATGATCGCCGATAAGGTAGAAATCATCACTAAGAGTTTTAAAGACGAACCCGCGGTTCATTGGTCATGTGATGGCTCACCTGAATTTAATCTTGAAGAAACTGACAAAATAGCACGCGGAACAGAGATCATTCTTCATGTCGCTGAAGATTCGACGGAGTTTCTGGAAGAGCCTAAAATTCGCGAACTTCTTAAGAAGTATAATAAGTTCATGCCAATTCCAATTAAGTTTGGGACAAAGACAGAAACACTTCCCAAACCCGAAGATGCTAAAGAAGACGACCCCGCACCGACAAAAGAAGTTGATGACATCATCAACAATCCCAGTCCGGCTTGGACCAAAAAGCCTACAGATTTAAAAGATGAGGACTACGCTTCCTTTTACAGGGAGCTATACCCGATGCAATTTGAAGAACCGCTGTTTAACATTCATTTGAACGTCGATTATCCATTCAATCTGACCGGTATTCTTTATTTTCCAAAACTGACCAATGACCTCAACATTCAAAAAGACCGCATTCAATTGTATCAAAATCAGGTTTTCGTAACCGATAATGTTGAAGGAATTGTACCGGAATTTTTAACCATGTTACGAGGGGTGATTGATTCTCCGGATATACCACTGAACGTGTCCCGTTCTTATTTACAAGCAGATGGAGCTGTAAAAAAGATATCGAGCTATATCACCAAGAAAGTAGCCGATAAGTTAAACTCATTGTTCAAAAATAATCGGGAGGATTTTGAGCAAAAATGGAACGATGTTAAGGTGGTCATCGAGTACGGAATGCTGTCTGAAGAAAAGTTCTTTGAGAAAGCTGAAAAATTTGCTTTATATCCAACAGTTGATGGTTCGTACTTTACCTACGAAGAGTTAGAATCAAAAATCAAGGATTCACAAACCGACAAAGAGGATAAACTTATTATTCTCTACGCTTCAGATAAAGAGGCACAACATAGTTACATTGAAGCCGCCAAAGCCAAAGGTTATGAAGTATTGTTGATGGATTCGCCAATTGTACCGCATTTAATCCAAAAACTGGAAACTTCAAAAGATAAAATTTCTTTTGCCCGTGTTGATGCGGATCATATTGACAACCTCATCAAAAAAGAGGATACGACCATTTCAAAACTCTCAGATGAAGAAAAAGACAAATTGAAAGGGCAGATTGAAGGGGTCATAGGAGAAGGAAGTAGTTTTACCGTTCAATTGGAAGCCATGGATAGCGCTGCCCAACCGTTCATCATCACCGAACCTGAATTTATGCGTCGTATGAAAGACATGCAGCAAACTGGCGGTGGGGGTATGTTTGGTATGGGCAATATGCCCGAAATGTTCAACCTTATCGTTAACACAAACAATGAATTGGTTGGTGAAATACTGAATACCAAAACTGCTAAGAAAAGAGAGCGTTTAATCAACCAATCCTTAGATTTGGCACGTCTCTCAAAAGGGCTGTTGAAAGGTGAAGAACTGACAAAGTTCATCAGCCGAAGTTATGAGATGATTAAATAAATCATCAAGGGGTATTCCCCATACTTTAGGAATCGGCAAACCGCTTAAAACCATCTGTACCAAGGCAAAACCAAATGTTCAGGTGGTTTTTTTATGTATTGTTAGTATATTCATGACAAATCAATCAAAACGATGAGTACAGACTACAAAAGTCCTGCATTTAAAAAGTTACTGGACTCCTTACAGCAGCAAAGTTGGGAGTTGGAACTCATCATTTCAGGTTTTGCCATTTTCGGACTCTTCACGGCCTACGACCCCATAAAAACAGAACTGTTAAATGCGCAAAGCTATGAGAAAATAGCGACGTTTATTATCAATCTGGTTGCTTTAATCGCTTGCTCAATCTTGATTTTCAACCTACTTCTGCATGTCATTTTAAGAGGAGTTTGGATTGGTGCCCTCGGTCTTCGATATGTCTCAGGCGACATTGATTTCGAGGTTTTAAAGTATGGGGAAAGATTTAAGACCTATTTAAAAAAACGGATTGTCTCTTTTGACCGCTATATCGCTACTTTAGAAAATTATTGTAGTGTTCTTTTCGCACTTTCATTTCTTACAATATTTTTCGTTTTTGGGTTTACGCTTATTGTCTTAGCCATTGCCCTTATCGGGAATTTCATCATCGACAATGATAATTTACCGAACTGGATTTCAAATTTTATCGGTATTCCATTGATGATATTCACTGTTATTGGCATGATTTTAACCTTTATCGATTTCGTAAGCCTAGGGATTCTAAAGCGTAATAAGTGGGTATCTAAAATTTATTTTCCTTTCTATTGGGTATTTAGCCATTTAACACTTTCGTTTCTGTATCGGCCCCTACTTTATAATTTTCTTGATAATAGATTCGGAAAACGGTTGATTTTGCTGTTAACACCTATATACATTACGATTTTGGCCATTACTGGATTAGAGTTCAGGATTTCAAACTATTTTAATGCGGAACTAAACTCTAATACCTTCATTGCGAACAACGAAAATTATAGAAATCTGATAACCGAAACAGACGATATCCCAGCGCAAATGACCATCCAATCTAAAGTAATTCGACATCCGTATATCAACATATTCATAGGGTACACTGAAAATATCGAAGATAAGATCATAGCATTTAACGATTCGTTAAAACCACCAGAAGATCGAAGAGGACTTATCTCGAACAATTTCGACTTTAGTTCAGATGACTGGTTTGAAAAAATAGAAAATAAAGACAGCATACGAAAGATGTATCTCAAAACCTTTAACGACATTTACTCTCTTCAAATCGACACCATGAAATTTAGTGGAGATTTTATCCTTGCTACCGATAATAAAGAAAAAGTCGGTTTCGAATCATTCATCAATATCAAAGAAATTCCTGAGGGCAGGCACGTACTAAAGCTTATTCGCAAGCAAAAACGAAAAGACGCTTTGGTTGAGAGTGTTCGGGTACAAATTCCCTTTTGGTACTACAAAGAAGAATGATATATCCGTGGGGCCTATATCTCATGGCCGGCATGTATGCCTTGGCCGGTAGCCTGCACTTTATATATCCCCAGGCCTATTTACGTATTATGCCGAAATACCTCCCGGCACCGAAAGCTTTGGTCTATTGGAGTGGTGTGGCCGAAATTGTGCTTGGTACTGGCCTTTGCTTTCCAGAGACCAAAAATCTTGCGATATACGGAATTATCTAAATGTTAGCTGTTTTTCTTATCGTCCATTTCAATATGCTCCAAGGAAAAAAAGAGTCCGCTGGAATTCCCAAATGGATTCTTGTTCTTCGCATTCCCCTACAGTTTGGGTTGATGTATTGGGCTCATTCCTATTTGGTTACGTAATTTAATTGTACGTATACAGGAAGTGTTTTTTATAAAGATTTACTCTTTAAAAAGCACATATTTAAGTAACTTTAAATATGGAAATTAATTACAATTTTATTTCCACTATCGATTTTTTGGGCTGCCTTCAAGGTCTTGTCTTAGGCTTCATTGTTTTCGCTGCGAATCGAAAGAACAAAAAGTCAACTTTCTTTTTGGCACTATTTGTCCTAATCTATGCCTATTGCTTTATTCCCATTTTGGTAGTTGACCTGAATATTGTAGAATACTACCCCAAACTATTGATACTGCCTCGACCTGGTGAGTGGCTGATGACTTCACTTTTTCTCATCTATGTTCAAATAATATCTATTTTCTCCGATAAAAAAAATGACTACTGGAGCCTATATCCAGGTATTGCTATTTTGGTTTTACAGCTTTTACTATTTTTTACGCCGGTGTCACTAAAAGTTCAAGTAGCGGGAACATTTTGGTATAAAGCAATTTTTTTTCTTGGCCATGTTTATTCTGCTTTTATCCTTTACTACACCTGGCGTTTTGTTGATCGACATATCACTGAGGTTGAGAATCAATATTCAGAAGTAGAGACCAAACGGTTATTGTGGGCCAAACGATTTGTATTGTTTGGTTTCGGTCTGTTCATCCTCCATATACTTTGGTTCGCTCTTGGCAATCAGTTTTACTTCAAGTTGATTTATGCAATTGCAAACGTATTTATGCTTTATTGGGCTTCAATTTACGGTATCGTTCAAGAAAATGTGCACTCTGTTATTGCCAACGAAACCTTAATCAACGATTTAACCTCGACAAGAGATGACATTGAAATTCCCAATGAACAACTTGAAGGTATAGTGCGGCAGATCGATCATTTCATGAAAGATTCGGAAGAGTTCACCAAAAAAAACCTGACCATTTCGAGTGTCTCTGAAAAGCTTAAAATACACCCAAGACAATTTTCTAGGGCCATCAATTTGGTTTGCCATGAAAATTTCAACGCCTATGTGAATCGTTATCGCGTATCCAAGGCCGAACAACTACTGACTACTGATAGTTTGTCAAACCTTAGTATTGAAGGTATTGGTATCGAAGTGGGTTTTCAAAGTAAAAGTGCCTTTTATTCCGCCTTCAAAAAAATTAATGGCACAACCCCCAATCAGTATAAAGCACAGCTATTTACCTAAATTCAATATTCGCCACTACTGTGTACACATATCTACCCTACTGGTTTCGGCAATTCTGCCTATGAATCAATATGTTATCGGAACATATAGTGAAAACAACGGTGTAGGTCTTGATTTCAGAATTCAGAACCTCATAAACACTGCATTTTTTGTGGGAATACTCGTATGTTTAGAATTTTGCTCGCTGAAAAATTGAGCAAAAATGATAAATAGAGTATTGGTTAAATGGTTGATCGGCATTATTTGGGGGATGTTCTTTTTTTGGGAACTACAGGTACAACAGATGCTGACTTCGAGTGAACACACTATAAGATATGATTTAGTCCTCTTACCATCATTGGTGGTCATTACCGGTTTTGTAATTTATCTATTATTCAAGAAGGAAGAAGCATGAGGTGTATTGAACTCAATCCAAAAGGTGATTTTTCAAATTGGGAAGGAGATAAGCTCAGTGAGCTCGAAAACCAATCTTTGACTGAACTGATCGGCCAGACACTTGTGCTTGAGAATGATTGGGTAAAGCTATGGATCCTTATTGTTCAGCCTAAAGAAAGGTTGGTCTTTCGTAGGTTTACAAATCACTATGTCTGGCATTGTATAAAGGGAGGTGTCGCCAAGAGTAGATTGGCATCAGGTAAAATAGAATTGTTGTTCATAGAAGCCGAAGATAGTAGGTATGAAGAACCCGAAGTTGGAAAATCAATACGGGATTTTGAAAATATGGGTGACGATACAATTGAATTGCACATCATTGAATTTAAAGACCAAAGCATTCTATTGGCCATTGATCAAATGGTATAAGTATATCGATAGACCATAGTTGCATCCATTCAGATAGATGCTGTAGTTCGAGTACCATATCGCTTGTTGATAACAAATGCCTGAACACATATCATTAGGCCCATGGCCAAGAGGGAGTAGCCCAAAACATTTGAAATGTCAATTTTAACCAAACTATGCGATAACCAACTAGTAGCTTCGTAAAAAGACAAATTATAGCTGCTTTCTGCTGAATCAACAGCAAAAACACCTAGCACGACATATGTTAAAATCAGAATAAAGACTCCAATTATCACCAAGAGCCACTTAGGCAATAGCGGGCTATAGATCAACTTTTCTTTCCTTTCAACCGCTAACCGATTTAGGACTGAGTACGTAAAATTCGAAGGGGGAACATCCAATTGGTCCACTTCGAAAATCTTTTCCATTAGTTCTTCCAGTTCTTTTTGATCATCCATAATTTTCAATGGTTTCTGGTTCAAGATATTGTTTAACTATTTTACCAAATCTTCCTCTCGCCCTAAAAAGACCTACTTTTACTGAGTTTTCACTCATGGTCAATATTTCTCCTAGCTCGGCCAGGCTCTTTTCCTCTAAATAAAAAAGTGTCATGAGGGCAGCGTCTTTCGGAGGTAATTTTTCAATACATTTTCGTACCAAAATAGCTCTTTCAGACTTTACCATACCCTCCAGTGCATCGTCAACACTCTTAATATCATACCCTTGAATATCTTCAATAGCTAATTTGTTCAAGTCTTTTTTATTCTTTTTTAATCTATCCAAACAAGTGTTATATGTAATTCGATATATCCATGTTGATAGTTTTGAATCTCCCTTAAACTGTAAAAGCGATTTGTATACCTTAATAAAGGTATCTTGGGCCACCTCCTCAGCCTCTTCCCTGTTCTTCATCATACGCAGGGCCACGGTAAACACCACATTTTTATAAGAATCTACCAATCGCGAAAACTCCTGGGTATCGCCAGAAAGAATTGCGGCTATATCGGGTTGGTCGTCCTTCATTCTATTGTGCTATGACGATATTGTTTTCTTCAAGGTTACCAAAAAACAAAAAACTTTGAAGGGTTGTAACCTCTTAAAAGAAAACGCCGTCATAATAGCAAGACGAGTTTATTTATCAATTCAAAAAAAAAATAAAATATGGCAGCAGCTATACTCATACCAATAGGATTTTTTCTAACTGTTTTCGGAATAGTATATTTATTCCTTTCAACCAGAAACAAAGAAAGACTTGCATTAATCGAAAAGGGAGTCGATGCCAACATATTTTCTAGAACAAAGGGTCTAGGTTACATACCAAGCTGGAAAATATTTTTAATCAATTTTGCCATAGTATTGATAAGTGTGGGGGTTGCAATTTTTCTGGCATCCATTATTGAGAATATTGGGGTTTATTCTGAAGTAGCCTATACTGGCACCATATTTACCATGTCGGGCATTGGTCTTCTTATAGGGTATACTATGACCAAAAAACTGGAAAAAGAAAATTAACCAACACCAAACTTTTTGTAATACCACTCCCGCCAAGCGTTGGTTTTTTTTAACCCTATTTAGTAAACGGAGTTATTTTAAATCATAAGTTCATCCTGTAAAAAAAGTAGCAGACTGTCATCAAAAAAGTCCTATTACCGATGGAATGAGTTCTAACTTTTTTAAAAAGCCTATTTTCAATGGATTAAAAATTTCTGATGCATGAAAGTTATTAGCACCAATATTGCACAACCTCAAGAAATTCAATGGCGCGGCAAAAAAATTCAAACCGGCATCTACAAAAAAACAGTACATGAAGGTATTTTCTTGGGAAAAGAAGAGGTGACCAACGATACTGTTGTTGATAGAAAACACCATGGTGGTGAGTATAAGTCGTGCTATATGTTTGGTGCCAATTATTATGAAGATTGGAAAAAAAAATACCCTTCATTGGATTGGGAATGGGGTATGTTTGGTGAAAATCTCACCATCGATAGTTTAGACGAAAACCTACTTCAAATTGGAGCGGTCTACGAATTAGGTGAAGCCCTTGTACAAATAACAGAGCCCCGACAACCTTGCTTTAAGTTAGGTATCAAATTTGGCACGCAGAGCGTGATTAAGGAGTTTTTGGAATATGGCCACCCAGGTACTTACGTTAAAATTCTAAATGAGGGTAGTGTGGTTAAGGGCGATACCCTGATATTAAAAGAGACCGGCCCAAATGCCCTGACCGTCATGCAATACAATGACCTGGTCAATCAAAAAGAAAAAGATAAAAAACTACTTGCTTTGGCAATAGCCAATGATTGTATCAGAACCGAGAAACGAGAACGTTTTAAAAAGTATGAATCAAAAAACCCCTGAACGTGTATTCAGGGGCGTACAACAAACCGAATAAATTAACTAAACTACTTTACTTCGAAAGTTTCTTTGAAGGTTTCCCCGTTATCTTGAACGATTACGGTATACTCGTTCTCAAAAGCATTTTCAAAATTGAACGCTTTCTCTATAACCAATTCCCCTTCGTATGTCTCGATGAACAATAGGCGTCCTTCTGTATCGATTACCTTAACGGTTACCGCTTCTTTATCTAAGTTTAAAAGGTTCATAAATAGTTTATCACCCTTCTTAACGAATACTGGATTTAACTCCACCGTTATCAAATTCTTTTCTACCTCATTAACTTTTTTTCCAAAAGTATTTTCAGGTGCTTTGGCCATACTTGCAACTGTTGCAAACATTGTGGCTACGACTAGTGCATTTCTTTTAATTACATTCATGGCATTTCGTTTTTTAGATTTGTAAATCATTTTACACTACAAACATACCCCACTAATGCACTAGGATTCTACTACAAATTTTTCCAATTTATATGCTATTTTAACCTAATAATAGCACCAAGTATTGAGAATGGATAAAAAACCATATATTTTGGGTAATTTTGTATAGATTACGAAAATCCATCCATTGTAATTTTAACGTATGGATAGTATGACAGAAGTAAAAACACAGAAGGCCACTTTGGAGTCAATTACTCCGAATTTTGGCAATTCGTTTTCATATAATTATCACGGAAAAACCGGAGAAGCCAATACCACAAGCTGGCACTACCACCCTGAAATTGAATTGGTGTATGTGAATGGTGGTGCAGGAAAGAGGCAAATAGGCAGCCATGTTTCCTACTTTTACGACGGTGACCTTATTCTAGTAGGTTCTAATCTTCCCCATTGCGGATTTATTAATAAAGAGACCGGTAATAAAAGCCAAACCGTCATTCACATGAAAAAGGATTTTCTCGGAAATGATTTTTTCAATATTCCCGAAATGTCAAAAATTCAAAAGCTACTTGAAATTTCTAAAAGTGGTATTGCCTTTAGCGGGAAGACAAAGAAAAAACTTGGTGATAAAATGGAGGTGATGGAGTATCAAAGTGACTTTCAACGTTTACTGTCAATTCTAAATATATTGAACGAACTGGCGGAATCGGAAGAATATACCGTATTAAATGCTGAAGGCTTTATGCTTAAAAGTGAAGTGAAGGATAATGATCGTATCAATGTGGTCTTTAACCACGTGAAAAACCACTTTAAAGACGATATTCCACTGGAACAAATGGCGAATATGGTCAGCATGACCGTTCCATCATTCTGTCGCTATTTCAAAAAAATCACAAACAAAACATTTACGCAGTTTGTCAATGAATATCGATTGGTACATGCATCTAAGCTTTTGGCTGAACAACCTATGAGCATTACCGAAGTCTGTTATGAAAGTGGATTTAACAACTTTTCACATTTTAATAAGTCTTTCAAAGTATTTACCGGGCAGAACCCCTCAGAATATCGTAATGAACTGAAATCTGTTTTACAATAAATGGACTTGTTTGACGACAAAATAACACTTGAACTGCCTAGAGCAGAAATCAGTTATTTTCCAAATTTTTTATCAAAAAAGGAAGCATCCAATTTATTTACAAAACTGAAAGAAACGGTACCCTGGCAACAAGATAACATTAAAGTCTTTGGTAAAACTTATGCACAACCAAGATTGACATCGTTGTATGCCAATAATGAAAAAACGTATTCTTACTCAAATATCACCATGTATCCACATCGGTTTAAAGATGACTTGTTGGACATTAAAGAAAAGGTGGAACATCTAACGGAATATGAATTTACCACTTGCCTGCTCAATCTATATCGCAATGGAAAAGATAGTAATGGATGGCATGCCGATGACGAGAAAGAGTTGGGCATCAACCCTGTGATAGCCTCCATATCATTGGGTCAAGAGCGTTATTTTCATCTGCGGTATAAAGAAGATAAATCCCTTAAACACAAAATACTATTGGCGCATGGTAGTCTGCTTTTAATGAAAGGGGAAACACAGCACCATTGGCAGCATCAAATTGCAAAAACAGCACGTAAAATAGGAGAGCGTATCAATTTGACCTTTAGAATTATAAAATAGCTTCGCCACCAATTACATCAAAACCCCAAATGCGTTTTATTGGAATATCTTCATTCAAGGTTTTAGTCTTTGGGAAAACCACGTCATATTTCGTGGTCACTTCAGAAAGTGGTCAAAAGACTTTTAAAAAAGTCGAACTCATTCTTACCCTATCGATTTTTAATCAAGTCTTGCATTAGTGGAAATCATTATTATGTTGGATAAATAATTAAAAGTATATAATATTTTGATATATTTATGATATCATATTAATATCATATGCCAAATGAAAAAAACGAACGAACAGAACTTAAGTCCACTTAGCGGTTATCTTATGCTCTTTTTGAGCCTTCTTCTCATAGTTTCAGGAACATTCATGATTGTAAAAACGCAATCATCATGGTTTATTATCAATGTTGCGATAGGTATCATCATTTGTTTTGGATTAGTATTGGTTAATCCCAACAGTTCAAGGGTACTTTTGCTCTTTGGAAAATACGTGGGCACTATCAAAAAAAATGGTCTTTTTTGGGTAAACCCCTTGTATTCCAAGAAAAAGATATCACTACGGGCGAGCAACTTCGATAGTGAACGGCTGAAGGTCAATGACAAGTTGGGGAATCCTATCATGATAAGTACCATTTTAGTATGGCGGGTGACCGATACCTATAAGGCAGCGTTCGATGTGGATGATTATAAAAACTTTGTACGAGTGCAGACCGATGCGGCTGTTCGAAAGTTGGCCAGCATGTATCCGTATGATAATTTTGCCGATGAAGGCATTGAAGAAGACATCACCTTACGTTCAAGTGTGAATGAAGTTAGTGAAGCGCTCGAAAAAGAAATTCAAGATCGGCTTGAAATGGCTGGTATTGAAGTTTTAGAAGCCCGAATAGGCTATCTAGCCTATGCACAAGAGATTGCGAATGCCATGTTAAAACGCCAACAGGCCACAGCTATAGTTGCTGCAAGGCATAAAATAGTTGAAGGCGCTGTAAGCATGGTAGAGATGGCATTGGACGAACTCAACGAAAAGGATATTGTTCACTTAGACGAAGAACGTAAAGCGGCAATGGTGAGCAATTTAATGGTAGTGTTATGTTCTGATAAAGACGCATCGCCCATAGTGAATACGGGAACCCTTAATCATTAGGCTTAACCCCGCCAATTACAAAAATAGTATCAGGCTACAATTAGACTACAAAACTATTGTAAATGCACTCATTATAAGATAATCATCAATTGATAAAAATCGTGTCTATGCGCCAAAAAAGGATGGTAGGGGTATTCGAATAATCCAAAAAATTTCAGCGTGTTATATTTGAAAAATACAAAATCAGATAATCCGTTTTTGGATGGCTAAGAAAAAAGCTTTTGCACTTAGGGTGAATGAAGATATGCTCAACGCCATTGAAAAATGGGCTGCAGATGAATTTCGCAGTACCAACGGGCAAATTGAATGGATGCTGATGCGAATGCTTAAAGAAGCGAAACGCGCACCAAAAAAATCGCAGGATGGAGCCAACTCATGATTTGTGATTTTTTTAACGGAGTACTAACTTAACTTTGGCCGTCTAATTCAAATAAGCCAATGACGAGAAATTACTTCATCTCTCTATTTTGCTCGATTTTTTTATTTTTTTACTCCAATAGCCAAACACAAGAGAAATCTCTTGTGATTAAATATGTAGATGCCCCCATAACTTTAGATGGCTCACTCGACGAAGAAGTATGGCAAACCGCCGAGAGTGCGAAAGAATTCCATCAATATTTTCCAACCGATTCTATTCAGGCAAACCAGCAGACCGATATTAAAATGCTCTACAGTGAGACCACCTTGTACGTTGGCATCACGGTATATGCCGCCGGTAATGATTATGTTGTACCAACACTACAAAGGGATTTCCGAGCAGGTGGCAGTGATAATATCACATTAATGTTTGATACGTTTAACGATGGTACCAACGCTTTTTTATTCGGCACAAATCCTTTTGGAGTAAGGCGTGAAGCATTGGTTTCCAATGGGGGTACCACACTAAGCGGATTTACGACGTCATGGGATGTGAAGTGGCGGGGCGAAACCAAGATGTATGACAACTATTATGTTTCAGAATGGGCCATACCCCTCACCTCTTTTAAGTTCAAACAAGGGGAAACCAAATGGCGCTTTAACAGTTATCGGTTTGATGTACAATCGAATGAAAGCAGCACATGGATACAAATACCCCAAAATCAGTTCATCTTTAACCTCGCCTTTATGGGCGATATGGTATTTGAAAGGGGATTGGGAAAATCGCGCACTCCCCTTACCCTGATTCCATATGTCAACGGAATCTCACTGAAAGATTTTGAGAATGACGCCTCTGAAAATTCTATTAAAGTTGGAGGTGATGCCAAAGTGGCGATTGGTAATGGTATGAATTTAGATATCACGATCAATCCGGATTTTTCGAATGTGGAGGTCGATAACCTCATTATCAATACCACTAGGTTTGCCGTAGCTCTGCCTGAACGAAGACAGTTTTTTATCGATAATGTCGATTTGTTCGGAACCTTTGGCAGTCGACGCGACGCCAATCCTTTCTTTTCACGAAGAATCGGTATAGCTGAAAATGCAGATGGTGAAACCATAGAAAATCCAATTATAGCTGGTTTTCGGCTAAGTGGTAAATTGAATGAAGATTGGCGCTTGGGCGTATTGAACATTCAAACCGAAGCTGACGAAGAAAATGAAATCACAAGCAATAACAATACGGTTGTTGCCCTGCAGAAAAAGATGTTTTCAAGGTCCAACCTTAGTTTTCTGTTGATCAATAGGGAAACTTTTGGCGATTATGAATTTCTTGACCAAACCGATCGATACAATCGCGTTGTAGGTGTGGACTACAATCTGGCTTCGGCTGATAATACCTGGGTGGGCAAGTTCTTTTACCACAAATCATTTGCCTCACAAATCGGTGATGCAGATGATGCCGCAGGAGCCACCTTAGAATATTTGACCAAAAACCTCAACTTAGGCTTTAGAAGTAGTTACGTCGGTAACGACTATCGATCTGATCTAGGTTTTGTTCGCCGCAAAGACATTATTGCCTTGCGGCCATATATAGAATATAATTTTTGGCCCGAAAACAGTAAGTTGATTCGACACGGTTTTCGATTTGGCCCAAATACCATTTTTAGACCTACTTTCGATTATCAAAACACCGATTACACCATTTTTTATTCATGGGATGCCCAATTTCAAGGACAGGAAGAAATTGGAGTCCGTGTCTTCGATAGATATACTTTTTTAGTCGACCCTTTTGATCCTACAGGAACTGATGGCGCTGTGGAATTACCAGGGGATTTTGGATACCATTATCTATCGGGAGAGATTGGTTTTCAATCTGATAGAAGAAGGGTATTTTCATACGACGCGGAGGTAGGCTATGGTGAATTTTATAATGGTACCAGAAGTACTTTCGAAGGTTCTGCGGCCCTTCGGCTGCAACCAAAGGTGTTACTTTCCCTAAATCTTAGGTACAATGGCATTGACCTACCTGCCCCCTTTCCTAACGCAGATATTTTTTTAGTGAGCCCAAGAGTAGAAATTACATTCAATAAGTCCGTTTTTTGGACAACACTGGTCCAATATGGCAACCAAAGTGACAATCTCGGTATTAACTCTAGATTGCAATGGCGATTTGCTCCGCTATCGGATTTGTTTATTGTTTATAACGATAACTACTTCGTCAATAATTTCATGCCACGTAACCGTTCCCTTAACCTAAAGCTCACGTATTGGCTAAACATTTGATTTTGATTTGATGTGTTCGTTCGTATAAAGACATTTTATTTAGACTACGAATGGTATTCTTGGCATTTTTTTAACAGCACTACCCTTTAAATTTGCGACCGCGAATTACAAAATCAAACCATGGCCAAGTGCTTTACTGCCATTATTTTATTGTTTCTATTTTCCGCTGCTCATTCACAAAATAGTACCAAATCATTTACGGTAAAATACATCAATGAATCAATCACTCCAGATGGTATCATCGATGAGCCGATTTGGGAAACCGCCGACAGTGTAAAAGACTACCATCAGTACTTTCCATCTGATTCTGTAATGGCCATAAAGCCAACTGAGATTAAGATGTTGTACAATGGTAAAACACTTTTTATAGCCATAAGAGGTGAAGCAGACGGCCCAAATTATAATACGCGATCTTTACAACGCGATTTTCGCGGTCCCGGCATCGACCAGACCACCCTGGTTTTTGACACGTTCAATGATGGCAATACTGCATTTCTTTTCGGTATCAATCCTTTCGGGGTGCGTCGAGAAGGCCTCATCGCCAATGGAGGATTGGACGGCGGGGATTTTACCACTTCGTGGGATGTAAAATGGCGGGGAGATGCCAAAATATATGATGACTATTTTACTGCTGAAATGGCTATTCCACTAACATCTTTGAAGTTCAAAGAAGGTGAAACCAAGTTTCGATTCAACAGTTACCGATTGGATATGCAAACCAATGAGCGTACCACCTGGGTGGATATTCCTCAAAACCAACCGATTTTCAGTTTGGCCTTTATGGGTGATATGATATTTGAAAAAGGACTCGGAAAATCAAGAACCCCATTGGCCGTGATTCCATACATTAATGGCATTGCAGCAAAAGACTATGAGGGCAATCAAGACTTGAGTAGTTTTAAAGTAGGTGCTGACGCAAAGGTTTCCGTAGGAAACAGCTTGAATTTAGACTTGACCGTAAACTCCGATTTCTCTACGGTTGAAGTTGATAATTTCATCACCAACCTCACACGATTTGAAGTAGCACTTCCTGAGCGACGTCAGTTTTTTGTTGATAACAATGATTTGTTTGGCAACTTTGGTGGTGGGCGTGATGCCAATCCGTTCTTCTCGAGAAGAATTGGTATTGCAAGGGATACCGCCGGAAATAGTATAGAAAATAGAATTATTGGTGGCCTTCGTTTGAGCGGTAAATTAAATCGTAATCTTCGCCTTGGTTTTCTCAATATTCAGACCGAAGAAGACGCCCCCAATGAAATCCCTTCGAACAACAATATGATGTTGGCCTTACAGCAGAAGTTATTCTCACGCTCCAACCTAGGGTTCTTCTTTATCAATAGACAGGCCATAGGAGCTTCGGAATTTCTGCCAGAAGAGGAAGAATTCAACCGTGTGGTCGGTTTGGATTATATTCTTGCCTCGGCAGATAATAGCTGGACAGGTAAATTCTACGCCCACAAATCATTTCAACCCAATGACCGTGAAGGCAACTATTCCCTTGGCTTCAACCTCGGTAAAAACACTAGAAATTTTTCTGCCTTTGTGGATGTTGTTTCCATCGATGAAGAATTCAATTCAGATTTAGGATTTATCCGTAGAAAGGATATCTTCAAGGTGGCCAATATTCTTGAGGGCCGTTATTGGCCAAAAAAAGGAAAAGTCAATAGGTATCGCCTACAAGCCTTTAATGTTGTGACTTGGCGACAAAATCTTGATTTTCTATACTCTGATTACGACTTCAATCTAGAGGCGCGGGCCGAATTCAAAACGTTAGAAGACTTATCATTCAGCTTTCAAAAGCGCTTTGTCTACTTGACCGATGAATTTGAACCTACGGGAAAGGAAGGTGCGGTTCCCTTACCAGCTAACACAGGATACCATTTTAACGGAGTGACCATGGCCTTTCAATCAGATGAACGAAAACTATTTTCATTCTCTGTTCAACCCAGTTTTGGGGAATTCTTTAATGGAGAGCGATGGTCGGTTGAAACGGGGTTTCGAATGCGATTTCAGCCTAAGGTCGAACTGGGCCTCGACATGCAATATGACCACATTCAACTACCAGAACCCTACTCTACTACTGACATATGGCTAATCAGTCCAAGAACCACCATAACTTTTAGCAAATCCGTTTTTTGGTCGACCCTTGTGCAATATAGCAACCAAAGAGACAACCTGGGTATCAATTCAAGACTGCAATGGCGCTTTGCTCCCTTATCGGACTTGTTCATTGTTTACAATGATAATTATTTCGTGAATACATTTATGCCGAGAAGTCGTTCGCTCAACCTAAAATTGACCTATTGGCTGAATATTTAAAGATTTCGTTTCGTGTTCAGACCTTTTTAGGGCGCTATAAAAACACAAAACGAAAGTTTTGTATTTTGCCAATGAAATAATGTATCGGGCTTTCTGCATCGAGCACCCAACCTATATGCCATGAACCAACTTCCACTAACCGACGATACCGTAATATTCGGGTTGTTGGCGCTTTGTCTTGGTTTTGTTTTTTACACGTCCTCAATACCATCAGGGTTTTGGAAGAAATTTTATTCTGTAATCCCTACGGTACTCATGTGCTATTTATAGCCGTCTGTATTCACCAGCACAGGTTTGGTTGATGAAGAAAGTTCAAATCTTTACTACGTGGCTAGCCGTTATCTTCTCCCTGCTGCACTGATACTCATGACCTTAAGTATCGATTTAAAGGCTATTGCCAATATGGGCTCAAAGGCATTGATTATGTTTTTCACTGGTACGGCCGGAATCATCATCGGGGGGCCTACGGCTATTCTAATCGTTTCCATCTTCTCCCCTGAAACGGTGGGAGGAGCGGACTTTGATGCTGTGTGGCGTGGTCTAGCAACCATTGCTGGAAGCTGGATCGGCGGCGGAGCCAATCAAGCTGCAATGTTAGAGGTATTTAAATATAATCCTGAAAATTTTGGAAATATGGTTTTGGTTGATGTGGTCATGGCCAATATCTGGATGGCCGTCCTTCTTTTGGGTATCGGAAAAAAGGATAAAATTGACCATTGGTTAAAAGCCGACAATTCTTCCATCGAGGCCCTAAAACAAAAAGTCACGGAATATACAGAGCGGATTTCACGAATCACCACCCTAAAAGATCTTATCATGTTACTGTTCTTCGCCTTTTTGGGGGTAAGTATTGCCCATTTCTTTGGATATCATTTCTCCGAATTTTTAAAAGATAATTTTGAGGTTATCCGTGATAAACAAAAAGCACTATCTTCTTTAGGCTCAAAATTTCTTTGGATGGTCGTCATTGCAACAGTGGTCGGGGTAGGATTATCTTTTACAAAAGCCAAAAATTACGAAGGGGCGGGCGCTAGTAAAATTGGTGGAATGTTCATTTATATTTTAGTGGCGACTATCGGAATGAAAATGGATTTGAGCAAATTAGTCGATAATCCTGGTTTGTTGGCCGTTGGGTTGATATGGATTGCCATTCATGCCGGATTGTTGATTTTAGTGGCTAAACTTATTAAAGCCCCTTATTTCTTTCTCGCCGTAGGTAGCCAAGCTAATGTGGGAGGAGCTGCTTCCGCCCCAGTCGTTGCGGCAGAGTTTCATCCCTCCTTGACATCGGTTGGTATTCTTTTGGCCGTATTCGGCTATGTTGTAGGTACGGCCGGAGCATATTTATGTGCAATTTTAATGGAATTCGCCTCGACCTTATAAGACCTTGAAATGAAAATACCAACGTGGATCATAATAGCAGGTGGAATTGGTCAAATATTCACGGCACTGATTTACCCTTATATCAGACATAAGGTTTTCGACTGGTATAATGATGTCAAACAACTGAAGCCGCTAAACCAAGAAATTGCCAAAACATATGGCAGATATATTCAGGGGTTGAACTTCTCATTTGGCTTGATTGCCATCTTAATTCCCGAAGACTTAAAGAATCAAACCAATCTGGCCATCGCCATAACAGGGTTGATCGCACTGTATTGGGTTGGCAAAGTAGCCACCCAGTTCGCTTACTACCCTATGTACCAGATACCGCAAAAATTTATTTTTAAGATTGGAAGCTATGGTATGAACGCACTATTTGGTTTTTTTGCCATTATCTACGTCATTTTGTTTTTATTTAACCTAAAAGTCTTTTAAACTTTTCTCGATATTTACCCTTCCAAAAATTCAGTATGAAGAAGTTTTTATTTTTTGTCCTCGCGGTGTTGGCGCTTTTCTCTTGCTCCAATAATGATAATATCATGATTGTTTCAGGTGATATTGATGGTCTTAAGAAAGGGTGGCTTTATCTTCAAAAACTTTCAGATTCTGCATTGGTAAATATCGACTCTTTAGAAATCAGGGGAGATGGTGCATTTACACTAAGGTCGGAAATTACCACTCCTGAAATGTTCTACCTTTATTTGAACAAGGCCGATAACAACGATATGAATGACCGTATTGCTTTCTTTGGGGAGAAAGGCGAAATCAATATCAACACAAGTTGGAATCAATTTGAAAACAATGCTGAAATCAATGGCTCTGAAACCCAAGAAGACTATCGGGAATACATAGAAATGATGTCTAATTTCAATAAAATGGATTTAGAATTGGCTCAAGCTACTTTTGTGGAAACCGATAGCGTAAAAGTCGACTCTTTGGAGGCTTTGGCCGAGCGAAACTATCTTACTCGATATCGCTACATACTGAACTTTGCATTGACCAATCCGAATTCTTATGTTACACCATATATAACCATAACCGATGGTCTCGAATTAAATCCGGAATATCTCGATTCCATTTATAAAACTCTGCCGGACAGCGTTGCGCAAAGTAAATATGGAAAAAGACTGTCTAAAATTGTAAATAAGAATTAGGCTAATTTATTCAAGTCGCTTATCAAGGCCGTCGCCTTTTCGGCTAAATCGACCCTAACCGCTTTAAAATGGGCCTTTTTATCCGACACATCTTTCTCGTGAACCTTATTCATCAATTCATCAAAAACTTGAATGGATTTATCAATAATAGCAGAACCCGCATCAGAATTTGAGTTGTTCGTCTCAGCTTCCCACTGATAGACAGCTTCAATGATATCCCCTAAAACAAAATTGATATCTTTCTTCAGGTCTCGAATACTCGCCATAACTAGAATTTTTACTAAAAATACGATTAAATCGTTACTTCCAAAAGTTTGGCATTACTGGTCGCCACCTCAACTCTTGAGCTGGCTGCAGCTATCAAAATCGTCTCTCCCTTAGCTATAGTAACTGTACCCCAATCGTTTGATACTTCCGCTTTACCCTCCAAGCAAAGATAAATGGTAAAAGCATCTCTTTCTGTAACGTTCACCGAGAAGTCTTGCGTCAAGTGTAAAAAATTGGTCTTGAAATAGGGGCAATCGACCACTTTGTTCGTCCTATCAAACTCCCTATCATAAATAACTTTAAAATCGTTCTTTTTTTCATAATCAATAGCATCTAAAGCCAGATCAGTATGCAATTCCCTTAGGTTTCCATTTTTATCCTTCCGATTAAAATCAAAAACCCTATAGGTGACATCCGACGTCTGTTGAATTTCCGCCAAAAGTACCCCGCCCCCAATAGCATGAATCTTACCCGTGTTAATGAAAAACGTATCTCCTGACGTCACTTCTTCATAATTGAGCAATTCCAGAAGGGAATCTTCCTTTAAACTTTTTGTATACTCTTCTTTGGTAACACTATGATTAAAACCAACAATCAATTTAGCCCCAGGATCAGCATCCATAATATGCCACATTTCCGTCTTACCGAAAGAATTGTGTCGCTCCTTTGCCAATGTATCATCGGGGTGCAGCTGAATGGATAAATCTTGTTTGGCATCAATAAACTTGATTAAAATAGGAAATGCTTTGCCAAAACGTTCCAAAACGCTTGAACCCATCAATTCAACCGAATTCTTATCAATCAACTCATTAAGGGTACTACCTGATAAAACTCCATTTGATACCACTGAAACATCTCCTGGCACACCTGACAACTCCCAACTTTCACCTGTGGTCTCCGTTATGCTTGGTTTTTTGAAAAGCTTTTTTAACTTTTGACCGCCCCATAGACGGTCTTTCATGATAGGTCTAAATTTTAATGGATAAAGCATGTGAGGATATTAACCTGAATAGGTGACGAAATTTCTCGGGGTCTCATACAAGACAATCTCCAACTCTTTGTTCGGTTCGATATGGGGCCTCAATTTATCAAAGATGATTACAGCGATATTTTCTGCAGTTGGGTTCAAATTTTTGAACTCAGGGACCTCTTCATTAAGGTTTTTATGATCCATGGCATTTTCTACATTTACTTTGATAAGGTCTTTTAATACCTTCATATCCATCACATAACCCGTTTCTGTATCAATTTCTCCAGTAACACTTACGATTAATTCGTAATTGTGACCATGATATTTTGGATTGTTACACTTACCGAAAGTGGCCTCATTTTTTTCAAAGCTCCAGTCTGGTCGATACAATCGATGCGCTGCATTAAAATGCGCCTTTCGACTAACTTTTACTTTCATACCCCTATTTCTTGAATTAAATAATTGTAAAAACGCTTGAAGATAATTTTGAACCAAGCCGTATATTGATTGGGGTTAATTTGGATATCCCCTTTAATATCCGCTGGTAACATCCACTTCCAACTAGCGACCTCGTCTTGATTAATTTGTGGAGTATTATTGAAATGACCTACCATTACATGGTCGAGCTCGTGCTCCGTCAACCCATTGTCAAAGGGTGCTTTATAAATGAATGAAAACACCTCTTTTAAATCCGTTTCAAAACCCATTTCTTCCCGAAGTCTACGCTTGCCTGCTTCAAGGTTGGTCTCACCTTGGCGTTGATGGCTGCAACAGGTATTGGTCCAAAGAAGAGGGGAATGGTATTTTTGCGCAGCCCTTTGCTGCAACATGATTTCCCCGTTATCATTCATGACGAAAACTGAAAATGCCCGATGTAGCACAGCTTTTTCGTGAGCCTCCATTTTTGGCATCAATCCGACTGGTTCATCTTTTTCATTGACCAGAATCACTTGCTCCTCCATGGCACAAAAATAAACCCTTTATTCGACGATAAATGTCAAAGTCAACATAAAATATGGGATAAGGAAATGAGTTAAAAGAATCTTGGGGACTTGAGATTGCCCAAGCTTCTCATAAAATCGTACCGAAGAATGATTTCAAAGGAGCCATCATTGAAGGTAGTGGCCCCCAAATCGGTAATTTCTCTATCATACGCCACACCCAAAAGCATTTCATCGCTTATTTGAAAGCCAAACATACCACTAAAAGCAGCATCCCAACGATAGGCTGCGCCCATAACGAACTTATCGTTGAGCATAAAATTAGCACTCATATCTATTTGCAAAGGGGCACCTGAAACAGCTTTAGCCAAAAGCGCCGGTTTGAACTTAAGAAACGGATTTAAATCCCATACATAGCCTGTTATAAAATACCAGTTCATCAGTTCACTGGCTGTCGATAGTGATGATTCTTGAAAATGCTCGGTTTCCAACATTCTCGGAATGGACAGTCCGGCATAAAACCGATCTTCGTGATAGTAAATACCGGCACCTATATTAGGGGATAAACGGTTATCGACATCTTGTTGTAACGTGACATCTTGCCCTTGAAGCGCATCTTGGTTCAATTCTGAAAATCGAATATCCAATAAATGAACACTGGCTTTTAGTCCAAAACTGAGCTTCCCTTTCCAACTAGTCTGAATGGAATAGGAAAAATCCACATCAAAATTCGTCTCGGAAGTTGGTCCGATGACATCATTGAGAAATGAAACCCCCAAACCCAACCCCTTTTCACCAAAAGGGGTATGCGCATTGAATGTCTGTGTAATTGGTGCACCATCAAGACCGACCCATTGCGCTCGATACAGCCCCACCATACTTAAATGGCCTCTAGAGCCCGCATATGCAGGATTCACGCTAATGGTATTGTACATATATTGGGTATACTGTGCATCTTGTTGACCCAGACAAAATCCGTAACAAAACAGTAAGACAACCATAACAGCCCCTTGCAATCTACTAAAACCAAAAAACGTCTTCCTCACAACTTACTCTTTTATCTATTAATGTAGATATACCCTGATAACTGTTCTATATTTCCAGCAATATTTTCGAAATCAATAATGTAGAAATATGTACCCACCGGCAATTTGTCGTCTTTCTCAACGGTCACACGACCCTGTGACGTACCGTCGAATACATTACCTGCGGAATTATAGGCTCTTGTCTGAAACACCAATACTCCCCATCGGTTGTAAATCTTAACAGTATTGTTTGGATAATTTTCAATATTGGCAATACGCAATACATCATGCACACCATCACCATTTGGCGTGATAACATTGAAAACCTCAATATCTGTTCCGGTAGGCCCTAGATCAGAATCTAGGTAATTTGGTATGCCATCAGCGTCGGAATCGTCATTGCCATAGTCTCCATCTTGATTAAGGTCTTCATCAATCGTTTCAATACCATCACCATCGTCATCCGTATCCCTAAAATCAGATATATTGTCACCATCGGTATCCGGAAGATTTCCCTGTGGATTATCAAGCTCATCATTCGCATCTAAATCAACGAGTTCGCTCCCTTCATAGCCATCATCCAAACCATCTCCATCTGTATCATTTCCTGTGGCTGCCACATCGGCAATGCCATCTTGATTAAAATCATGGGCTTCTATTACATCGGTAACACCATCATTATCGCTGTCGCCGTCAACATAATCGGGTATACCATCAGTATCTGAATCGATAGGAACCAAACCAATATTACCCCCATCTTCGTAAGCATCATCAAGACCATTTCCATTCACATCTTCTCCGCTCGGAGCAATGTAATCTGCTGTTTCCTGTGCTTCAACATTATCCGGTATACCATCGTTATCACTATCAATATCGAGATAATCAGGTATGCTATCACCATCAGTATCGGTGGCATCGGTAGCAGGGTTATTGTCTCCGTCCAAATTCAAATCTTCAAAAAGATCTACGATTCCGTCATTATCTGAATCTAAGTTAGATGCAGGGTTTACCAATACCGTTACTGTCGCGGTACTGCAGTTACCCAGTGCATCGCAAATGGTATAATCAAAAGTGTCAGTACCCGTAAAACCCGGATCTGCCGTGTATATCACTATATCATCAGAAGGGTCGTTGATAGTACTACTATCATTAATGGAAGCCACTCCATTCGAGGGCATGGTTATCACCAATGTTCCGGTTGCAGGAATATCATTATCGTTAGATAAAATATCGATGGGCAGGGCCGCACCCTCTTCTGCCGTAACCGAATCATCTACGGCATCCACAATCGGCAAAACATCAACTACTACCGTTGCCGTGCTACAATCACCTATGGTATTACATACCGTATAGTCAAAACTATCGGGACCATTATAGTCTGCATTCGGCGTATAAGTTACAATATCATCAGTAGGGTCATTTGATGTACCGTTGTCATCAATTACGATTGTTCCGTTCGTTGGGTTGGTGGTGGTCAATGTACCGTTAGATGGCAAATCTGTATCATTATCGAAAATATCAACCACAACCGAATTATCTTCATCTACGGTAACCATATCATAGACCAGATTTGCTGCTTGTGACATACAGACCACGGTAAACCGAGGTAACGCTTTTGAATTCCCGGCTTTGGTGATGGTAGCCACATATCGCTCAACGGTGGAAGTAGCTGTCACCAAGGGTTGATTTCCACTAAGGGAAGCATCATTCCAAGTAATCGTGGCCAACGGTGGTACGCTTGCACTGATATTCAACGTTACTTCATTGAAAGGGGCATTACAATTTGTAATAATAAAATAGCCAGTGGCATTAGAACCACAAAGGGTACCATCATAGGTTGCAAAATATACCCCAGGTTGGGTGACCTCAAAAAATGCCGCGGTGCTCAAGACCGTGTTGGTATCAGAGGCCTCATACCATTGGTAGTTTGACCTAATACCTTCACTATCATTTGTCGGTGCCTGCAGTAAAAATTGGGAACTCGAAAAGTGCATTCCCAACATCAAAAAACAAATGATGAGAATATTAGTTTTGTATGGGCTGGAAAAGTTCAAACTAATTTGGGATTGTTTAAAAATTATTTAACAACAAATACCACATTGATTAAAGCATTATAATCTGCTGGCTGGTTAAATATTTGGTAATTCAGGGTTCCCTCAGTAAGACCTGACCCATCAATACTCATATTTTGAACCGTAGTACCATTTCCAAAAACGGTCGGATCGGCATAAGTGACATAATAATATAGTTCATTACGATTGTAAAGCGGGATTGTAGGGGCATTGGTGGGGTCACTCGATACTACCGGCGAACCGTATTGACTTATATATTCTTGATATAGGTCTATTGTAAATGTACCATTGGATGAAGCATCCAATGCTATTGAAGGTGGATAAAAGATTCGAGCTGCTTTAGAGGTAATTGGGGCAATGGCCTCCACTACTCCCTGCACCTCTGTTTCTACTACCCCATCTCCATCCACATCAATATCGTCAGCAGGAGTTGTCGAACCATCTCCATCGAGGTCTATTCTTGCTGTAATCAATGCTACTTCGTCAGCAGTTTGATCATCTGTGTTAACACTGGACGCATCTACAGAAAATGTAGTTCCACTTAAAGTAAGTCCAGTTCCAGCACTATAGGTTGTATCGGAATCAGTAAAACTACCTCCACCATTGGATAGTGTTACTGTTGAACCGCTCTTACTTATGGTCTGGAGCTCGTTTATGTCGTTATTCACGTAAGAACTCAAATCGATGGGCGTCGCCGTTGGGTCCCCGCTAAGGCTGAGATCATTGCCCGAGATGCTAAGGTCCTGCGCGTCGGTGTTGACAAAACCGCTAAAATCAACACTGTTCCCATCCGCTATCGAAAGCGTGTTGCCAGTCAAGGTAAGCGTCTGGTCGTCCGTATCTGTATCGATGCTAGAAATGTCAATCGTATTCCCGTCGGCAATGCTCAAATCCGTTCCGGAAAGTGATAAGGTTTGGTCATCCGTATCGGTATCTATACTAGAGATTTCTATTGTATTACCTTCTGCGATACTTAAATCCGTTCCTGTCAAGCTCAAGGTCTGGTCGTCGGTATCAACAAATCCACTCAATTCCACGCTGTTTCCATCCGCTATCGAAAGCGTGTTGCCCGTCAAGGTAAGCGTCTGGTCGTCAGTATCGGTATCTATACTCGAAATGTCTACAGTGTTTCCATCGGCAATGCTCAAGTCCGTTCCGGAAAGTGATAAGGTTTGGTCATCCGTATCGATAGTTGAAATATCAACGGTGTTACCATCTGCGATACTTAAATCTGTTCCGGTCAAACTCAAGGTCTGGTCGTCGGTATCAACAAATCCACTCAAATCCACGCTGTTTCCATCCGCTATCGAAAGCGTGTTGCCCGTCAAGGTAAGCGTCTGGTCGTCCGTGTCCGTGTCTATACTCGAAATGTCTACAGTGTTTCCATCGGCAATGCTCAAGTCCGTTCCGGAAAGTGATAAGGTCTGGTCATCCGTATCGATAGTTGAAATATCAACGGTGTTACCATCTGCGATACTTAAATCTGTTCCTGTTAAACTAAGAGTCTGATTATCTGTATTGGTATCAATAATTGCGGCTAAATCAGCCAATGCTATCGAAAATGTGTTGGTATCTGAGTCTGTAATTACTAGATTGGTGTTAGTCCCATCTATAGCAAAGGATGCAATCGTTGTATTGGTATCACTAAGCGTGTCCTGTAAATCACTCAAATCGATACTTACATTTCCACCATTCTCCAAATCCAACGTCAATATGTTTGTAGTATCATTAAAGGTGAAACCAGTCAATTGTTGGTCGTCCGAGGCAGTCAACTCCCATGAATCCCCATCCCAGAAAAAAATTGTTCCTGATGTTGTATTTACATAGATATCACCCATATCAGCTCCTGTCGGGGTCGCAGCCCCCGCTGAGGTGACGGCGGTTCCACTCAATACTTCGCAATTACATTGGTCTTGCAAGGTGACCGTTGTTTGAGAAAAGGCGAAACCACAAAAAAGAAAGAAAAAAAGTACTCCTAAAATTCTTTTTATTGGAAAGATTTTGTGCAACATCGTAGGTTATATTTTTAAGGTCAACTTATTGACCATCAATATTTTTTTAATTCAATTTTAGTGTTGGAATTCAATCGAATTCAACTGAATTCTATCCAACACCTTACAAAATTAACTTTAGCCTAAGGCCTGTAAAATAATTGTTGTGTAAGCATAGATTCTTACGGTCTAGCTCATTATTTTTGAGGTTATAAATCCTAAAAAAGGTGATATTTCACCATGTCATTAATCGATGAAGTCACTGTTTTCAATACCCAAAAGGGAATTCAATATTGCATGATTTAAGAAGGAAAAAAGGGAATCTAACTGAACGTCATTCCTGGAAAAACTATGGGTTTTGAATTCTTTCAACCTTGCTATAATCACCATCAAATAACCTATCGTATGACGTTTTAACATCAATTCTTCTTTACTCTATAGGTAATTCTTCTATTGGTGATAACAGTTCTTGTTCGTACTGTTAGAGATGCCGTATTTGATATTATTGCGCTACAGACCAAACCTGAACTGGATATTTGTACGCTATACAGGTAACCATTTTTATTAATATCGACGTTATTGACCGTCAATGTAGCAGTTTGAGTGTCTGTATATTCCGCACCATCAGTAATATCGTTGAAATTTAGCCCCCCATCGGTACTGACCTGCCATTGGTAGGTATCAGCATTATTTGTCGTCACCGAAAATGTTGTGTCATTGCTCACAAAAACAGTTTGGTTGGCTGGTTGTACTATAATGCTGGGAGCAGCACCAGCTTCCTGAAAATCGAACACGAAATTTGCGTCATTGTCATTTGGTAGGGTATATCCGTCCGATCCAGAGGTAATCAGTCCATTGGCATTCACTGTTACCGGCAGAGGCCCTAAAAGGCCATCTCCGTTATCATCGGTAAATCCGGCCTCAAGCACATCATTACAACCATCATTATCTGAATCCAGTTCCAGAAAGTCATAGTTCGTATCCGCATCACTATCGTTTAGGGTGTAGCTTAGTAAACCACTGTCAGCAGCTGTCTCAATAGCGTCAAAAATACCATTTGTCCCCACATTTGTAGAAGATGCCGTATCGATTCTGCCATCAAAGTCAGCATCTGCCACCCCTGGAATGGATATAGCTCCTGACTCCTCTAAATCCGTAATGCCGTCATTATCAGAATCCAAGTCCATGCTATCGATTATACCATCTCCATCAGTATCCAAATTAGCACATACCCCATTGGCATTTAACGTACAGTAGTCAGCATCTTGATAATTGGGTGTTGTATCATTGTCATCGTCAACATTGGGATCGGAGGAAAGGCAACCATATGGATTTCCACTAGGTACGTTAACGGTAAAATTATGTACACTGGAAAAACCAAAATTCGGAAGATTGGCGGAGGTAAATACATTGCTACCACCAACATCAATGGTGTAACCTGCTGTGACATTACTGTTAGAACCAAAATTTGAATTCAGTCCATCTCCAAAGGAATCGAAAATGGTGAATGTATACTCTCCTGAGTCACTTACGTTGATGTTTTGGGTTATGATTTCATCCACGTTGGCGTATGATCCACCGCTTGCAATGGTATTGTTAGATGGGTCAACCAAAGTCCAAGAGGTTTCTTCTTCATAAGTATCCAAATCAATCTCGATAGTAACAGTTACTGTATTGGAAGAGGCAATTGGGTCGGTTCCACACAATTCCTGTGTATCGCTTATACCATCGTTATCATCATCTAAATCAACAGTATCAAGAATACCGTCGGCATCACTGTCACCGACAATTATGGGTACCGTGCTCGCACTTGCTTGGTCATCTTCTGAGGCAATATTATTATTCGGTGTAGAATCTGGATCATTTAAATCGCTAGCGGTTACCTCAGCACTATTAAAATAAACACCACTGCCATTAACAGTTGCCGTTATTTGAAGCGTGCTAGAGTTACCATTGTTCAGGTTACCAAGGGTCCAAACACCTGTTCCAGAATTATAGCTTCCACCTCCATTATCACTAACAAAAGTATAACCACTTGGAAGTAGATCAGTTACTTCCAAGCCAGTAGCGTCCATAGGTCCGTCATTTGTGAGGGTCAAATCAAAAATAACATTCAATCCTACTGCGGGAGTGGCATTATTGACCATTTTTGTCAATCTTAAATCCGCATTATCTTCGGTAGTATCCCTAAAGTCGAGATCACCCCCCGAGTTGGCATCTGAATCTTCATCTGGCAGTTGAACTGAACCTGATAAAGGTTCATCGATAGTTCCAGATACATCAGAATAATCTGATGTTGCATCTACATTATTGTCCAACCCATCAGAATCGGTATCTGAATTAGCCAAGGTTAGCCCCGCTTCAGCTGTATCATCACCCCCTTCATTATCACTATTCAAATCAAGATAATCAGGATTATCCGTGCTGTCTGTATTTGCGGGAACTATGCCCATTGGATAAGCAGTATCAACCCCAAAAGAGTTGACCACTCCAGAAGGAAGCATATACCCTACAGTAGTCTGCGCTTCAATATTATCGGGAATTCCATCACCATCGCTATCCAAATCCAAATAATTCAAAATACTATCCGAATCATCTGAACTCTCGGCAATCGTATAATTTAAAATTCCACTTTCTGAAGTCGTCTCTATACTATTGAATACTCCATTTGCACCAATATTACCTGAAACTGTTCCGCCATCTACCCTACCATCGTTGTCCGAATCATTTACTCCAGAGATAGAAACAGCATTTGATTCCACAATGTCGTAGATACCATCATTGTCTGAATCCAAGTCCAGACTATTGATTATCCCATCACCATCAGTATCTAAACTGGCACAAACGCCATTGGTATTCAAAGCACAGAAATCTGCATCGGCATAGTTCAAAATACCGTCGGCATCATCATCTTCATTTGGATCCCCAGACAAGCAACTAAATGGATTGATATTCGTCTGTACGTTGAAATTCGTCGTCTCACTAGCTGTAAAACTACTTCCACTTGCTACGGATGCCCCGTTGAGCAGAACATTGTACGAACCACTCCCTAAAGAACAACATATACCATTGGAACCACTATCTGAAATGACAAAAGAAAAAGAACCTGTCGATGAAGTAACCACGGGTACATTTATGGTTGTAGCGGGTTGACCTGTATATGGTCCGCCAGTGGCAATAACTCCTGAAGGTCCAGTTAAAGTCCACGTTGTTTCCTCAGGAAAGTTGTCCGTTGTTATCGAAATAAGTATTGTAGAAGGAACCAACGTGGTTGAAGGGTCCGTACCACATAATTCCTGTGTATCCGTAATTCCATCATTGTCGTCATCTAAATCCTCATTATTCAAGATACCATCTCCATCCGTATCCTCGGAATCAAAGATATCACGATAGTCCACATCTCCACCACTCGAAGCATCAGAGTCAATATCCGGTAGGATTATACCACCTGAAATTGGATTATCTATGGTTCCTCCCGGATCTGAATAATCAGCGGAGGTATCTATATTATCGTCTAATCCATCTCCGTCAGAATCGGTTCCAGAAAGTACTAAGCTAGCTTCAATAGTGTCATTATCTCCATCTTCATCACTATTATTGTCCAGATAGTCTGGATTATCAATACCGTCTGAGTTTGGTGGTGTCAACCCTTCTCCCGATCCAGGGCTGGATTCGTATGCATCGTCCAAACCGTTTCCATCGGAATCCACGTTGCTAGGCGCTATATAACCCGATGTGGATTGTCCTTCAATATTATCTGGAATTCCATCATTATCGGAGTCCAAATCCAAACTATTGATTACCCCATCCAGGTCACTATCTGTTATTCCTTCCACGGTATCCAAAATACCATCGTCATCATCATCCAAATCGGACTCATCATAAACACCATCATCATCGGTATCTTGAAGACATGAGGTAAAGAAAACTACTTGTTGGGTAAAGTTATATCCTTGTCGATCACCTCCATTACAAGTAGCGTAGGTACTGATATCTAAAAAAGCAAAACTGGCATCCGCAGAAGAGGTCACCGTATTGGGATTGGTCAAATAATATGCATTTCCATCATTGTTATCTGTTACATAAAGATTATCATCAGGTCCGAGTTGAACACCAGCCCAGAACCCTAA
>JBHJJC010000034.1:0-54580 GCA_050042945.1 Croceivirga sp. | reverse complement strand
GCCTTAGAGGTAGGGAGCCGAAAGAGATAACCCTTAAAAACCTTTCTAAAATCATCCACGCCCGTGTGGTGGAGATTATCGAACAGGTTTACGTTGAAATCAAAAATTATGGTCACGAGGAGCAAAAGAAAAAATTGATTGCGGGTATCGTATTGACCGGTGGTGGAAGTCAATTGAAGCACCTTAAACAGTTGGTAGAGTATATTACGGGAATGGACACAAGAATAGGATATCCCAATGAACATTTGGCAGGGGATTCTGACGATGAAATCGCTAGTCCACTATATGCTACGGCCGTCGGGCTTTTGATGAATGCAGTTCAGTCCGATCAAAAGAAGAATCCACCTGAGATTGTGGATAGTGATGCCGAGCCCGAGAGTGTTCTTGTTGGGGAAGAAACCAAAATGATGGCCAATAACACCCAAATGAAGGAACGTAAGACCATTTTCGACAAATGGTCTGAAAAGTTGAAAGACTTTTTGGACAATGCAGAATAATATAAGATAAACACACCCACTAATAAACAGCACCATGAGCAAGAACAGTGAATTTGATAACATAGCATTTGATTTACCGAAGCATAAAAGTAATGTCATAAAAGTGATTGGAGTAGGTGGCGGCGGTAGCAATGCCATTAACCACATGTATCAGGCCGGGATTAATGGAGTAGATTTTGTTATATGCAATACCGATTCCCAAGCGTTGGAAAATAGTGCTGTGCCCAATAAGATTCAATTGGGGGTTTCATTGACAGAAGGTCTTGGGGCAGGAGCCAACCCTGAAGTGGGTGAGCAGGCAGCCCTTGAGAGTATGGAAGATCTTAAGGTGATGTTGGAAAGCACGACCAAGATGGCTTTTATCACTGCGGGTATGGGTGGTGGAACAGGCACGGGTGCAGCACCTGTGATAGCTAAGGTCGCTCGAGAGATGGATATATTAACTGTGGGTATAGTAACGATTCCTTTTCAATTTGAAGGGGCAATGCGGAACAAGCAAGGGCAGTTGGGTATAGAGAAATTGCGTGCGAATGTTGACTCATTGATTGTTATCAACAACAACAAGCTACGAGAGGTGTATGGGAATCTTGGTTTCAAAGCAGGCTTCTCAAAAGCTGATGAGGTGTTGGCCACGGCGGCCAGAGGTATTGCGGAGGTTATTACACACCACTATACACAAAACATTGACCTCAGGGATGCAAAAACGGTACTGTCCAATAGTGGTACGGCCATTATGGGGTCAGCTAATGCTTCGGGATCCAGTAGGGCCAATGAGGCCATCACAAAAGCATTGGATTCACCATTGTTGAATGATAACAAAATTACCGGTGCAAAGAATGTATTGCTTTTAATTGTTTCCGGTGCACAAGAAATTACGATTGATGAAATCGGTGAGATCAATGACTACATACAAATTGAAGCAGGTCATGGAGCAAATATTATTATGGGGGTGGGCGAAGATGAAAACTTGGGTGATGCTATTGCCGTAACGGTGATTGCCACAGGTTTTGCCATTGATCAACAAGATGAAATTGTAAATACAGAATCAAAAAAAATCATTCATACGCTTGAAGATGAACAAAAAGCAGTCCAAAGCTTGAGTTCTGAGAGCACAGCCGTTGGGAGAACTACCTTAAATAAACCAGTTCAAGAACCTGTCATCAAGCATACCTTGGAGGAAGAACCAGAATTGCCCAAATCCGATTTGATTCCAACGACAACATATATCAGAAATTTCAATGTGTTTTACGATGAAGTACTTCCAGAACCGGTGGCAGAGGTAGTGGCTACTACAACGGATGAAGACTTTATCATAATTGAGGCAAAAGATGTGCTAAACGAAATTGAGGTGGTCGATGCCGAATTTGTGTCGCCAAAAGAAAGAGAAGAAGACCAGTTCGCCCTGACCTTTGATATGCCTTTAAATAATATTCAAAAAGAGCAAACAGAAGAGAACACCATTACGTTCGATTTGGATGCTGAAGTGAAGGACATGGAGGTTAAGGAGTTCGTTGAGGTAAGTCCCGTATTGGATTATAATTTAGACGGGGAAACAAGATATAATCTTGAAGAATATATGGAGCTGGAAACACAACTTACCGGAGCTCGCTCCGTTGCGGAAACCCATGAACCCAAATTGGTTGAAAATGAACTTGTCTTTGAAAAGAAAACCATCAAAACCGAAGCAGTAACTGGCGGACAACCTGAAACAAATAGTGAGGTAGATCCTGTCAACAGTTCAATTGACGATTTGTTGAAAGAACGTGCGGAAGAGCGCAAACGTAAACTGAAGAATTTTAACTATACTTTTAAGAACAGTAGAAAAAGTGTAGATGATCTCGAAAAAGAGCCAGCTTACAAGCGGCAAGAAGTTGATTTAAATGATACGTCCAAAGAACAGAAAGTATCTCGAATGAGTTTAGGTGAAGATAGCAACGACGAAATTCAGTTGCGTTCGAACAACTCATTCTTACATGACAATGTTGATTAGTAGTGTTTAGTTTGTTTCCATTTTAATGGAGCTTTAAGACCCGAAAATAGGTTCCTATTTTCGGGTTTATTTTTTATCTTCGCTGCCCTTAATCGTTTAAAGGTATGGGACTTCAAGAAAAGGTAATGGCAGAACTGAAAGCTGCAATGAAAACTAAAGACAAAGTTGCTTTGGAGGCCTTGCGTGCCATCAAATCGGGAATTCTCTTGGCCCAGACGGAAAAAGGTGGAGGAAATGGCCTGTCAGAAGTTGACGAGATTAAATTGATCCAGAAGTTGGTAAAACAGCGGAAAGATAGTGCAGCCATATTTGAAGAACAAGGACGAAATGATTTGGCAGGGCCTGAAATGGCACAAGTTGCAGTCATAGAAAGGTTTTTGCCTGAGCAGTTGACAGAGGAAGAAATTGAAAAAGTAGTGATACAGACTATTGAGGTGACCAATGCTTCTGGTATGAAGGATATGGGAAAGGTAATGGGGGTCGTATCAAAAGAATTGGCAGGTCAAGCCGATGGAAAGACAATCTCTACTATTGTGAAGGCTAAACTTTCGCAATAGGAAATACATAATATTTAAGAAATTCCGAAGGGTTATAGTCGGAATTTGGCCACGTAGCTCAGCTGAATAGAGCACTGGATTTCGGCTCCAGCGGTCGGGGGTTTGAATCCCTCCGTGGTCACTTACATTTATCAAGTAAATTCAAAAAGTCTGTAAATCAATGATTTATGGGCTTTTTAATTTTAACAAATATCGTTTGATATCATATAAAACCACCCTGTTCGGTGAGTAATTCGGTGCGTACTTTTTAGTATTCACAAAAATGGGGTCGGTGGTATGTTAAAAAATTGAAGTTCAGTTTTTTAAGCAAAAAGTTGGTTCAAATTAAAAAACTAAAAAGCTTAAGAAAATGAACGATTCCTTCTCCATTTTGTTCTATATCAGGAAAAACCATCCCGATAAAACAGGTAAATGTACCATCTATCTAAGGATAACCGTAAACGGAAAACGCGCTGAGACAAGTGTCCATCGTAAGGTTAAAATCGAAGACTGGAATACTAGCTCAGGACGTGCAAAAAACTCTAAGGTCTCCAGTCGTGAACTGAACAGGTTCCTTGAAGATATCCGGTCCCGACTTTTCCAGATACAGGGCAAGTTTGTTTCCGATGGAAAGCACTATAACGCTCAAAGGATTAAAGATACTTTTCTCGGTAAAGGTGTGCGTTATAAAACCCTTCTCATTATCTACGAAAATCACAATAAGGAGATTTCCGAATTGGTTGGTAGGGAGTTCTCGTCAGGTGCTTACCAACGACATTTGAGAACCGCCAGGCATCTAAAATCTTTCATTACCAAGGAGTACGGATTTGAGGATATCAACGTTAAAGAAGTAGACCTAAATTTCATAAAACGTTTTGAGCACTTCCTAAAGAACAACTTAAAATCATGTGGACAGAACACGGTCACCAAATATGTCACCAACCTAAAAAAGATTATGCGCATCTGTTATGCCAACGACTGGATCAGTAAAGACCCTTTTTACCATTGGAAGGCAAAATGGAAGAAAGTAGAAAGGGACATACTCAATGAAAGGGAACTCAAAATACTCATGGAGACCGAAATGCCAAATCAACGATTGGAACAAGTCAGGGATATTTTTATTTTCTGCTGCTTCACCGGTCTGTCCTATATCGATGTGGAAAAGCTGTCCAACGACCATATCGTACTGGATATGAAAGGGGATAAATGGATAAAGATCCATCGTTCAAAAACTGATATCAAAAGTAGTGTCCCCTTATTACGGGCCGCTGAAAGGATTCTTCGAAAATATAATTCCGATTTCAACTCTGGCAGCGACAGGCTACTACCCGTAATAAGCAACCAAAAACTAAACCTCTACCTAAAAGAAGTGGCGACGGTCTGTAATATTGCAAAAAAACTCACCTTTCATCTGTCTAGACATACCTTTGCAACCACTGTCACTTTGGCCAATGGGGTTCCCATTGAATCAGTGAGCAAGATACTTGGGCATTCCTCTTTGAAGACGACACAAATTTATGCCAAAGTAATTGACAGAAAGTTGAGCGAAGACTTGAGACTGGTCATGGGGAAATATTGAAACGGAGTAGGTTTTATATCATATCGATTCCCAAGTCTTACCCCAAAACTTTACGCATGGATCCTGTCGGGTTTTTGTAGTGTTCCGAAAGATAAGCGTAAATCAAAAACACGATAGGGCGCAATCTATTTTTTGCAAGGCCGAAGGTATACCGAACAACGATTTTAAGAGTTGGGTGGTATAGCGAGAGGGTAGAGCGCTAAAGCGACGCTACGAATCATAAAATACAGTAAAATCAGGCCTTAACAGGAGTTCTTCAAAACTCCAAATTGTGACAAAACCTCTTGAAACCCCTATCAATACTGAAAAACATTGTGACAATTTTATATCCACACCTATAAATTTTCAAAAACTCTTACAAAAAGAAATTCAAGGCATTTGTGGGCCAGTTTACTGTAAACCGTTCCGTAACCCTTGAAAACATTGAAAAAGTTTACAGTAAACTTTAAACGATTTATTGTCAAACCATTCTTTTTACCTTATTACGTTGGTTTGAAATCAAATCAGTTCTGCAGTGTCTTAAATACAGAGATTACTTGTAAATCGTTAACTGAATGGGAGATTTTACCTCGCTCAGTAGTATTAGTTTGTGTAAGGCTTTGGGACGCTTGCAGTATGAAACTTCGTTTCACTCGTCTGTTTATTTTATGTCAAAAGGTACTATCTCAATATTTGGTTTTCTTTTGCGACCAAGGGGAGCAAAACAAGATGTCTTTGTGACCACAAAGACACATCTTGAATTACCTAACTTAACAATGTAACAAGTTTAAAATTTTAGGCTTCCCTAGTGAATTTTTACTTTAACAGATTACCCCATAATTCTGTATTATTTGGAAAACCCTTTTTCCAATATTAGCTTTTGCTTGTCTCTTAAATCGTTGATTTTGCAAACTAACTTTAAGTTACAAAACTAGAAAAACTGTTGCCATGGGGAATATGTGGGAACAGCCTACGCGAAATAATAAATAAAATCTTAGCTTTTATTTTTAACCTTAAAATGTAATTTCTCTCGTTCTCAAGATTCTTTAAGAGAATTTGTTGTAATGAATTACCACATTTTTAATGTGGTTTAAGATTTAGTTTACAGACCTATATTTGAATTTTTGTTTAAAGTTGGTTTAATGAACAGAATTTTCATAGTTGCTTGGGTCTTGCTCATGTCCGAAATGATATTGAGTCAAAAATATCAAGATTTTAGGATATTGGAAGACTCCCTTAAAATCTATGTAAAGTCCGACAGAGCTGGCAATGCCAAGCAAATTTTGAAAAAATTGTCGCAAGTAAATGAAAATCATGATATTGATTCACTTACAATGCGGTTAAATGATAATTATGCCTACTTCCATTACATGCAGGGAGACTTCGATAAGAGTGCTGATTTCTTAAATAGAGCTGCGGCCATAGCTTTACGTAAAAAGTACACTAAGAATTATCTCGATTACCGCAACAATCTTGGAGCAATATTTACTAAACTTTCTGAATATACCAAGGCACGAGAAGTATATTGGGAAGTCATAAATCTTTCGGATTCAACTTTGATCGATGAAGATTACTTGGCCACTTTACTTAATTTAGGTTCAGCTACTCAATCACTAGGACAATTTTATGAAGCCAATCACATCTTTGAGCGGGGCATATCTATAGCAAACGAATTGAATCTTCCGAACTTAACAGCCCCTGGGCTCAAATTTTTAGCGAAAAACCAACTAGAACTGGGAGATTTTGAGAAGATGATAGAAACTGCAAGAATCCTTCAAGATGACTATTGGGAATATCTACCTCAACGGCAACAGGCCGACTTATTTTTTTATCGCGCCCAAGCATATTACGAGCTGGACAATTTAAAGAGCGCTGAAAATGATATGCTACAACTACTGTCTTTAATGGAAAGCCAACCTAAGGATCCTTCAATTATTGAGAGATTGGAATTTTACGTTGCCCTAAAAAAGAGCAGAGGCAACTATTTGGAAGCATTGAATCTCAGTCAAAAAGTTGCTGTCTTAAAGGATAGTCTTGACCTGGCAACAATGACCGCCAAAACTCTGGAAATAGAGGAAAAATATCAAGTGGCCCAAAGAGAACGCGAAAACCTTATGCTTAAACGCGAGGCCGCTGAAAAAGATTTGATGATTGCAGAAAAAAATCTCCACCTCTTATATGCACTTTTGGTTCTTGGGATAACCATTTTAGCTTTCATTTTTTATCAATTAAAAAAGTCTAATAAAAAGAACCTGGAATTAAAAAAGGTAATTTCAGAACGAACAAAACTCGAAAGTGAACTAAGTACTGTAAGAGATACCATAGCCAGGGATTTTCATGATGATCTCGGAAACCGCCTAGCCAGGGTAAGTATATTTTCTAATTTACTCAAACAAGAGCTCGGTGCTTCTTCTGAGTTAGAGCTCGTAGATCAGATTAAATCTGATGCCGATTATTTATTCAAGGGAACTAGAGATTTTATCTTTTCGTTGAACTCAGAGAGCAATTATTTAGAGAATCTTACCACTTATTTATCTGATTTTGGAGAAGACTATTTAAAGGAATTTGGTGTTGGTTTTATTGTAAATAAGGAAATAAAAAACTTCATAGAATTACCACACTATTGGAGTAAACAGCTGATTTTCATCTTTAAAGAAGCCATCACAAATGCAGTTAAACACAGCAGATGTACTGAAATAATCCTATCTTTTTATTCAAATACCGAACATCTAAGAATTGTTTTGAGTGATAATGGAACAGGGCTACCAGAAGAAAACAAGCCCGGCTGTGGCTTAAAAAATATGTACCGAAGAACTGAAGAAATTGGTGGGACTCTCAATATTTACGCTTCGTTGAAAAAGGGAACTACAGTTAAGTTTGAAGGTAGTCTTAAATGATTTTATGGAAAAGAAGGAAAAAACAGCGGTAATCATCATTGAAGATAATGTACCCTTGAGTCAAGGGTTTAAAAAGCAAATAGAACAAACGGAAACTTATCAAGTTAGCGCGTGCTATGAAACCTGCGAAGCTGCTTTAACCGAAATCGAAGAAATAAGGCCTTCCGTTATTATTATGGATATTCAACTACCTGGAATGAGTGGTGTTGAAGGAACAAAGCGCATCAAAGCAAAATGGCCTCAAATTGATATTATCATCGCTACCGTAGACGAAAATTCAAAAACGGTTTTCGAGGCATTATGCGCAGGGGCTACAGGTTATTTAACTAAAAATGCAACTTCTTTCCAATTGATTAGTGCTTTGAATGAGGTTTGCGCTGGAGGAGCCCCCATGAGCATTAACATTGCAAAAATGGTTGTGCAATCCTTTCAGAAAGCATCCAGTAGTATTCTATCTGAAAGGGAAACAGAAGTACTTTCCTTATTGGCTTCAGGAAAGAGCTACAAAAGTGTGGGCGAAACGATGTTTATTAGTTTGAATACCATACGCTTTCATATAAAGAATATTTATGACAAGCTACAGGTCAAAACGCGTGAAGACGCCATTCGTATAGCGAATGAGCAAAAACTCATCTGAATTACAATCACTATTCCAAAGAACCACATCTTTCATGTGGGTAAAATACCCGATACTATTTTTAGATTTATGTAATATTTTTTGCTTTTAAAATTCTTGCCTCAATCATTTCTGATGCTGTTTTCCTTTCTCTAACGGAGAAAGACCCAAATTGGTCGGTATCCAAATTTTTGCATTAGGTGAGCAAATTTCTAAAATAAGCTTTATGAATTCCCAAAAAACCCTTTTGTACATCTTTAGTGTGGTAACGGTTGCGGTATTTAATCTTGGATTTAAAGGTCTAAACGAGGCGCTGTCCCGAAAGTTTCATAATAAAGAAAAGATGTTCTTTTCAATGAATAGCCCTTGCAAAACCCACAGTGGTTCCGTAAAAGTGACCGCGGATAACCCTGCCATAACCTCGTACAGCAACGCCGTAAAAAACTTGGATAAAGCGGAAAGACAAATTGCCGAAGGGAATTCCGGTATGGCCCTTAATAACTTAAAGAGTATCCCAAGATATCTGACCTATGTGTTAAAGAAAGAACCCAATGCGGATATTTCGGAAATATGTTCACGTTATAAATCCTTAACGGAAAAAGCAGGCGGAAGTTCCCAGGCCAAGAGTGATTTTACCACCTTGGATTATGAGTTGGGTTTCTTTATGGATAATTATCAGGCCTATAGTACGGGTTATTTTGAAAATCCCAGGTTCAAACAACAGAAAGATGCCTACGTCAACATGCCCATGTTTGATCGTGCGGGCATCATGGATAAAATTAAGGCTCAGGAACAGCGTGGTGCTTTGGGAAGAAAAGGACAGACCTTGAAGCAAAAGCTGACCAATCTTCCAATGACCCTCAAACAAAAGAACATCGTCAATGACTTGTATCGTCTGTTAGATGAATTAAACAATAGTGCTGCCGTAGACTTGGGCGAGCGCTCCAAACGCGTCATGCAAATTATAGAGGGTTTTGTGGCCATAGGCGGCGATAATGAAGAGTTGGCCCAGGTATTGGCCTTTGCCCAAAAACAGTTGAAAAAGGCGGATGACGAAATGGCCTCGATTTACACGGGTTCTTACCACAAGGAACACGTCAACGAAGTGGTCTTTACCAAAAAACCATTTACGCCAGGTAACGAATCTGCTATGGAAATGAATCCTGTATTTGAAACTGGAGACGCCGTATATGCGACGCTTTACTTAAGTGCCTCCCTTAAAGATGCTCTTAATTGTGCCACCGCTCCCAATTGCACGGCAGGTCTCAAAGTAGAGGACCAGCAAATGCAGCGATTGGATAAGTGGTTCGAGGGTTGGGAGACCAATTACAAGACCAGTGTGGTACGGATTTATTCCGGTACCGATACCTCTAAATCCTACTTTCAGTTTCTTTTGGTACCCAATGCCACTTGTGACTTAAAAAAGGATATTGCTGCCCGAAATATGACCGTGCCCCACATGGCGCGAGGTATGAGCAAGCAATCAAAACGGATGAAAACGTTCAACGTCCAGGTCACTATGAACGAGCGTAAAACGGGTTCCAAACTGCTAAAGGGCAGCTTTAAGATAGACCTTTCCAAGGGCAACGCACCTGAATATTACACCAAGGCGGATAATAGGGCTATTGAGGGATTGATAAAGAACAATCAATTGCCCACCAAAAAAACGAGCGATGCGGTACTGGAGACAAAACTGTTGGGTATTATGAATGCCCAAGGGTATGCCGAAAAATACACCAAATGTTTGATACAGAATGGATGGCAGGTGTATACACCTTTGGGTCAAACACCATATCGTGAGATGACCGCAGCCTTCCCGTATAGGGCGGACGACGGCAAATGTGGTTTTCAAATCTATGCCTTTAGATCCTTAAAATCGGGTAGCGGATGGGCCACCCCGCAAAAATGGGGAGGTACCCTAGACCGAGACCGAGTTACCTGTGACAAGGTCGATTAAAGTTAAATTAATTATTGCGTACGTATGGTGTTGGTAGTTGGTTAATTTATGACTGCTATACCATTTTCAAGTGTGTGGTATGGCGGTTTCGTTTAGGAATTATCCTTTATTCTTGCTAAATGACCGTTAACATCTCAACCAAGAAGAGTTTACCTAAGACTTCAGTTCTTTAAATCTACTTTTTATTTAAAACCATATTAAAAGTTAACCTATTCTTTAAGACGTAGACAAATATGGTTTATGAGATAGGTTGATACTCATTTTAAATTCCTTGTAATGTAAAAACCACATTAATGATGTAGTCCAACCGAGAGGTAGTCCCAATAGTTTTGTATTCCAAATCTTAATAACCACTTTTCTATGAAAACCAAACTAAGGGCACTATGGTGCTTACTTTCCTTAGGGACAAGTCTGTCCTTTGCCCAATTCACTGCCATACCAGATACTAATTTTGAATTGGAATTGATAAGCCGAGGTCTTGATAGTGGACCACCAAACGGTCAGGTGCCCACAGCAAATATTTCGAATGTTACTTCGTTGCAGCTCCAAAATATTAATTTTCCGGTCGCTGATTTAACAGGAATACAGGATTTCACGCAATTGCAGACATTAGTGCTCGATTCTTACACAGGGTCCTCATTAAATGTCTCCAATAATATCAATTTACAAGTGTTAAGGGTTGAAGCACCATTAATAAATTTAGAATTACCAACATCAAGCTCCATTACGGAATTAGTTATTAGGCAATCCCAACTTACGGGTCTTGATCTTACGGCTGAAGTTAACTTAGATGAACTGGAGGTTCTGGACGGACCATTGACAAGTCTAAATTTGCCACCAGGTAATATATTTAGGGTTCTAGATATCAGAAATAGCAATTTGCAGTTTGTGGACTTATCCGTTGCACCCGCATTGGAAATTGTCACGCTATTGAATAATGACCTTAAGGCTATTGATGTTAGTAACCTTACGGACTTGCGAATACTTTCAATAGGCGGTAACGATCTTAAAGGAACCTTGGATGTTAGTGCAAATCCTGTGCTTAGGACACTTGCGGTTAATCCAAATAATCTCAACGCCATAAACATGGATACGGGGTGTACAGCAAATTCTGTTGAGATATTTAACGCAAGTAACAATCCTATTAATTGTATACGGGTAAATGACCAGAACAATATCCCTAATAATTGGTCATTTCCTACATCAGCGACAGTTAGTGAAACATGCATTCCGGTTACGCTGGTACCTGACGCTAATTTTGAACAGGAACTTATTGATTTAAACATTGATTCAGATGGGATTGTGAATGGTGAAGTACCCACTTCCGATATTTCAGGGATTACCAATTTGGATGTTAGGAATGAAAGTATCTCCGATTTAACGGGTATTCAAGATTTTGCTGCGTTGACCAGGTTGGTTGTTCGAGATAACCCTTTGACCAGTCTAGATGTTTCATCCAACCAAAATTTGGAAATCCTAAATGCTATCGACTGTAACATAGCCAATGTAGGTTTGCCCACGAGCAATACATTGTTCAGTTTACAACTCCAGGGAAATAATTTAAACACTTTAAACCTATCAGGGCAAAGTGCTCTAGTTGATGTTACTGTTCAAGATAATCAATTAATGACCCTAGATTTGTCTGCTGCCACAGCCTTGGAGACCATACAGGCGCAACGCAACAACTTGACCAGTATTTCCTTTGCGCCGAATTTAAGTACCTTAACAGACCTAAGATTGTTTAACAATGTATTGACCACCTTAGATGTGCGTACGTTACTTGCCAATAACACCAATCTAAATAGCTTTTTTGCCGTAGGGAACAATCAGCTTTCTGGAACCTTGGATTTGTCCAACTTAACTTTTCCAAATCAACCAGCTATACAAGTTCAGGGCAATAATTATTTTAGATTGAACTTACGGGGGATTACGGTTACTTCTTCATTCTTCACCATAGATATTCGTAATAATAGCAATTTTTATTGTATTCAGGTAGATGACCCTGCCAATCCACCGTTCCAAGTAGTTATCCAAAAAGATCCGCAAGCTCAATTTTCAACCGATTGTGTGCCCCGGCCAACTATCAATTATCTGGGGCAACCAGGTCCCTTGGCTACGGGTACAACATTGGGAATAGAGTGGGATCTGGCTATTACAGGTTTTGATGTTACGGATTTAAATTTTCCATCAGGTACTTTGAGTAACTTTGCACAGCTTGGTGCGAGTGCATCGAGTCCAAGCCGATTTTCCGTTGATATCGACTTTCCAAGTAGTTTGTGTAACAGCAGTGCGATAACCATACCGGCCAACAGTGTTACTACCCCAGATGGTACAGCCAATGACCTTTTTACCCTTAATTTTCAACCTGAAGATACTACGCCACCCAATGCCGTGGTTCAAAATGTCACGGTTCAATTGGATGCCAGCGGTCAGGGAAGCCTTACGGCAGCAGCGGTAGATGCCGGCACTACGGACAATTGTGGGGTAGGAGGCTTGAGTATTGATAGAACCCAATTTACGTGTGTTGATTTGGGGGTCAATACCGTTACTTTTACGGTGACCGATATTTCAGGAAATACAGATACCGCCCAAGCACAGGTGACCGTGGAAGATAATGTTCCCCTCACTGTCGTGGCTCAGGACATTACGGTACAATTGGATGCCAATGGACAGGCGGCGATTACTACTCAGGATATCGATAATGGCTCCAGTAGTGGATGTGGCAACTTCACCTTAAGTCTGGACATCACCACTTTTGATTGTACCAACTTAGGAACAAATACGGTAACGCTTACAGCAACCGAAGGATCGAATACCGTAACAGATACCGCAATCGTAACGGTTACCGATACTGCAGATCCCGTAGCTGTTGGACAAGATATTACCGTACAATTGGATGCGACAGGGAATGCTACCATTAGCATTGGTGACATCGAAAATGGTAGCACTGATAATTGTGGCATTGTTTCCTCCAGTTTGGATATCACGACATTTGACTGTTCAACTATTGGAACGAATACCGTGCGTTTGACGGTTACGGACGCTTCTAACAATTCAGGAATTGATGATGTTACCGTAACCGTTACGGAAAACGTAGCGCCATTTGCCATTGCTCAGGATATTTTGGTACAATTGGACGCCTCGGGTAACGTAAGCGTTACGCCACAACAAGTAGGCAACGGCAGTACCGACAACTGTTCCGTGGCCTCCCTAAGTTTGGATCAAACCGATTTTACCTGTGCGGATTTGGGACAGAATACAGTTGTCCTTACCGTTACGGATACCAGTGGCAATACGGACACGGCTACCGCTACGGTCACTGTACAGGAAGATCCCAATCAACAATTGACGGCAGTGGCACAAGACATCACCATTCAGTTAGATGCCAATGGACAGGCCACCATTACCCCACAGGATGTGAATAATGGATCTGGCAGTGGTTGTGGTAATATCACTTTAAGTTTGGATATCGATGCTTTTGACTGTACCAATTTGGGTGCAAACACGGTGACCTTAACGGTGACCGAAGGGCCAAATTCCCAAACGGATACTGCAACGGTCACTGTAGTTGATGCTTTAGACCCTAGTGTATTGACACAGGACATCACTGTACAGCTGGACGCCAATGGACAAGCATCCATCGTCGCGGCCGATATCGATAATGGGAGTACCGACAATTGTGCGATTGCCTCCACAACCTTGGATATTACCAGTTTTGATTGCGCTGCGATAGGAGCCAATACCGTAACCCTTACCGTAATCGATACCGAGGGCAATAGCGCAACGGCTACGGCACAAGTAACGGTCTCGGAGAATGTAGTACCGACAGCGGTTGCCCAAGATGTTATCGTACAATTGGATAGTACCGGTAATGCCAGCATCACCGCACAACAAATAGACAACGGCAGTACCGACAACTGTTCCGTGGCCGCCCTAAGTTTAGATCAAACCGATTTTAGCTGTGCCGATCTTGGCCAGAACACCGTAACCTTAACGGTAACCGATACCAGCGGTAATACCGATACGGCCACGGCTACAGTTACCGTTGAAGAAAACCCGAACCAATCGCTAACGGCGATTACTCAAGACATCACTGTGCAGTTGGATGCCAATGGAGCGGTGACCATTACCCCACAAGATGTGGATAATGGCTCTGGTAGTGGTTGTAACAGTACCCCGAATTTAAGTTTGGACGTTAGTAGTTTTGATTGCTCTTCTTTAGGGCAGAACATAGTGACCTTAACCGCAACAGAGGGTAGTGTAAGTGCTACTGCTACAGCGATAGTTACTGTAGAAGATACCTTAGCTCCAGACATTCTCGTCCAAGACATAACTGTTGACATTAATCCCAATGGTATAGCCTCTATAACAGTGGCAGATGTTGATAATGGCACCACGGACAATTGTACCCCATTATCAGGGCTTACTTTATCATTGGATAATAGGGACTTTAGTTGTTCGGAACTAGGTGAAAACACGGTAACACTAACTGCAATAGATGGTAATGGTAATAGTGGAACAGCAACAGCCATAGTTACCGTTCAAGATACTACGCTTCCTACCGTTGTAACGCAAGATATCCAAGTAAGCTTAGATGCAAATGGTAATGCAAGTATCACCCCAGAACAAATAAACAATGGCAGTAGTGATGGCTGTAGTGGAGTCGATACCCTAAGTCTTGACGTAACAACGTTTTCTTGTCCATCCTTAGGTAACGTGACCGTTACCCTTACTGTAACGGATGCCTCTGGGAATAGCGCAACGGGAACAGCAACGGTAAACATAACAGCAGAGGACCTTGATGGTAATGGGATAGCAGATGCTTGTGAGAATCAAGAATTGGTAGTCTCAAAAGGTTTCTCTCCCAATGGAGATAACCGTAACGATACCTGGACAGTAGAGAATATTGAGGACTATCCCAATGCCCGAGTATCGGTATTTAACCGTTGGGGGGAGAAGGTGTATGAGCAAGTAGGCTACCAAAACGACTGGGACGCGGTATCGAACCAAATCAGCACAAGTAGACGTCTACCAGCGGGATCCTATCTCTACATCATAGAGACGAACAACCCAGAAGTTCCCCCAATGAGAGGGTGGATGTACATCAACTACTAGAGAATCAGCAATACAAATATAAATGCCCCATGCTCGGGATGGGGCCAAACTAAAAGATACAGATGAATCGCATTGTAAAGAACATAGTATTAGTAACGGCCTTAATGATCTTATTGGGCGTTAACGCCCAACAGGACCCTACCTACACCCTTTATGCCTATAATATGAATGTTGTCAACCCTGGTTTTGCGGGATCGGTTGAGGGGAGTCAGCTCACAGCCAACTTCCGTAGCCAATGGGTGGGCATTCCAGATAGTCCAGAGATTCAAAGCTTCTCTTATGCAACAGCAGTTGGAGAACGTATTGGATTGGGAGTATCGGTGATCAACAGTCAAGTGTTCGTTTTGGGGGAAACGGACCTGTATGCAGACTTCTCTTATAAGGTTCCCATATCGAGGTTTACCGACCTCTACCTTGGAGTGAAGGCTGGAGGATCGTCCATAAAAATCGACCTAGACCGGGCCGAGGTAGTGGACGATCCCGTATTCACGGAGAATGTGAGTCGGTTCAATCCAAATATAGGGGTCGGGGCCTACCTTAAAGGAGAGCGGTTCTGGATATCCGCTTCCGCTCCTACGCTATTAAAGAGCGATAGGTTCGAGAAAGAAGCCGAGGTGGTGACCACAGCGACAGATCAGCTGCACTTTTTTATGGGCGGGGGATACACCTTTTTTATGGATAGAGATGTGACCTTTACCCCTTCATTAATGGCCAGGACGGTTCAAGGGACACCCCTATCACTGGATTTAACGGCCACCTTTGGAATTTATGAAAGGATAGAACTAGGGATTAACCATCGTTTGGAGGAATCCATTAGTGGGATAGCATTCTTTAATGCGGCAGAGTGGGTCGCCATCGGGTATGCCTATGAAGGGGCGATTACCCAAGTGAATGATTATGCACGAGGTACCCACGAGGTTATGATGCGCTTTAGATGGTAACATTTTAACGCTAACAGAGTGGGCGTACGAATTGGACGTCATATTTGGATTAGTTTATAACTTTGAAATGCTTTAGGGAACGTAGAAGTACATTTTTTTCAATGTCGAATGATCATAAACAATTGTGTTAAGTCTTCAGAATCGGCCTTTTTGTTTGTAACCAACTTATTCAATAAGAAAAGTCTCATACTTGGTCTTTTTTAGTAATTCTCCTAATTCACGTTTTAAAAGACATCTCAAAATATTCAACCCTTTTCTTCTTGGATATTTCTACATCGAGATTGAACATTAATTGGATTAAACAAAATTTGAGTATTTTTAATATTAAATATGTTCTTTTAATATGAGTATGTAATCGAGTGAGCAATTCGGTGCTTATATTAATTTTTTAGAATATAACTTTTTGAATATCAAATAGATAAATTTTAAGTTGTGACCCCTCCGTGGTCACGAATAAATAAAAAAGCTTCACGTCAAATCAAGCTCGCTTGAATTTGTAAGTGGGGCTTTTTTATTTTCAGAGCGGAGCTCTGAGGGAAGGGCGAAGCCAAGCTCTTTGGTCACTAATTACATTTAAAACACCCAATTTTAACTGGGCGTTTTGTACTGGTAAATGAGCCGTCCTGGTTTCCTTTATGATGTCAACGACAACTTCATTGAACTTTTAAGATTTATTTGTAGGCATTTAAAAAGGTGACCTTCAACTCTATTTCTTTTTAAGCCATACTTTGAACCCAACAATAATAATCAACATTTGTAAATAGAATGTTTTAAGGGAAGAGTGTTTTTGTATATCTAAAACGGTCTTTGGTCTTTAAACCATCTGAAACGTAAGTCTATGCCACAATTAAGACTAAGGTAGTTTTTGACTTCTTAAAACCTCCAATACTCTCAAATCTTGTAGACTTTTGGAAGTCCAAGTACCATAGTATCCCTTTGGTATTATGAAAAAGTCACCGGGATAAAAATCTTGTTTCTCTTCACCATTTTTGGAAACTAAGGTCAAAATACCATTCAGAACATGCATTAACCGTTCTTGAGATAGATTCTGAAAGACTTTTTCTTTGGCACGTAGAATGTTTACATCAAGTTCAGCACCTTCATAATACACTTCAAAATCCTCTTGATTTCCAGTCACCCCGGATATCATATCCCTATCAAATACTTTAGCTTTGGTAATTGTCGATTTAATGGTCGAGTCAGGGCGGTTCTTGGCAATAAGTGCCAACTCCAGGTGCAACCCACCATTATCAATAAAATTCCACCTTCCATTGAATCCTTTGGCCTGAACAAAATAGTCTCCTGAATGTACATCAAAGGACTTTTCCCCATTTGGCTCGACAACTGCTTTTCCATTTATCCAGAAGATAAATTCTTCTAAGGGAAAGCTCTTGAACTCATTGGTGATTCCAGTACCGATAGCGATCATGTAGATAATTATATTTTCTCCTTCGAAAATTTTCTTTTGGTAGGTTGGGCTCTTTGGGTCTTTCTGTTTTGCTAACGTTAACCCTTCACCGGCTAACAACGTATTTGGAATTTTATAGACCTCAGTACTGCCGTACGTTTCTTCTTGTGCCATCAGGGTCCACGCCATGATAAAACTAAATAGTAGTGCTAGTGAAACTCTTTTCATGGTTTTTGATTTTTAAACGAAAGTGCTTCAATTGATGTAAAAAGAGGTCTTTATCGATAAATCCGTACTCCTTTTCAATAAAAGAGGACTAAACGGTCTCCTTAAATTTTGAAGGGGTCATATTTTTAATCCTTTTAAAAGTGGCAAAAAAGGAAGACTTACTTCTGAAACCTACTTCATATCCTATTGCTTCGATACTTAGAGGTTGTTTTTTGTGAAGTATGTGACAAGCCTCGTCTATGCGATATTCGTTGATGTATTGATGAAACGTTTTTTTTAAATTATCGTTCAATATTTGTGACAAGAAATGCCTGCTCACACCTAGCTGATTGGCAAGCACGTCAAGCGTCAAATCTGGATTGCGATAAACATTTTCAGTCTCCATTATCCGAACAAGTTTTTTGTTTATCGGTTCAAACAGGTCATCACTGATCTTTTTACTGTAAGATTTTTTTTTGCCGATAGAACGAAAGACAAAAGACACGTATGTTGCATAGAAAATGATGGAGAATACCAATGGGCCGAGAATATAGGTTGTCCATAATGAGATAACAAATCCAAGACAAACGCTAAGCAGTGCACAAAAGACTATTGCCATAAAATAGCTTTCATATGAATCCCTTTGCCCCTTAATCAATGACCATATACTATTACGTAATGTTATCAAGGTGAACAATAAATATATTGATAGCACGACATGGATGGAATACCTAATTTGGGTGTCCCATGTCTTAAAGTCGAATAAAATCCATAAAAAAATTACGACAAAAAAGAACAAGGTCAATTGTATGAGATAATAATTCAAAATTTTACGGTCTTTTGTTTTACTCATGAGTGAAAAAGACCATACCGTTGGACCAAGAAATAGATTGGAGATTAATCCAATCTTTATAAATGGTATAGGTACCGATTTGAAATAGTAGAAGCAAGATATGCCGACACGCACAACCAAAAAGCAGAGCAGTATACCAAGAAAAAAGTCATAAAGCCTCCTGTTTTTTTTGAAAAAGAAAAGATAAATACTGAGCAGAAAAGCATTAAATACGCCTAACGCCGCAAAGAAAAAAAGAATATTTTCAAGCATAATCAATAAATCTAAAAGTAAAGATTTGAATTAAGAAATAGACCTGACATCTGTACTTAACGGAATGATTATATTCCTGTTATCGAGTTTTGAACTATTTATAAAGTTGTGGCTACCATAAATTAATGTAGTTTAAACCCAGTATAATTCTTCTTGAAAATGATTGCCCTTGTTTTAGTGAAGGTATCATATTATTGAAGCCATTGGTCGGTAAATACACTTTTAATGTATAGCAGAAGATAAGGCCTTTACTTAACGGTTCAAGTTAGGGATTAGAACTGAAGGGTACTTAAAAACTTCTCGGCATTCATAAGGTGCGTTTCTTTTTTTTCCGGACTCATTTTATCATACGTCCTGACCAGCATACCTAATCTCGGATTTTTTAAAAAGAAATCTCGGTGTACATCCATAAACCTCCAGAAGAGACCATCCCAGGTGGATTGCCATTCCCCTTTTTTGTAATTACTCATTTTCATGAGGTAATTACTTCCGCTAATGTAGGGTTTGGTCGCAAATAATCCACCATCTGAAAATTGGCTCATACCGTAAATATTGGGTACCATGACCCAATCATAGGCATCGATAAAAAGTTCCATAAACCAGCAGTATACCTCATCTGGATCAAATTCACATAACATCATAAAGTTACCCAAAACCATCAATCGCTCTATGTGATGACAGTATCCCGTTTTTAAAAGACGCTTTATGGTAATGTCAATGGGATCAATACCCGTGGTACCATCATAAAATGATGGAGGTATCTTTCTTTCAAAGTTCCAATAGTTTCTTGTTCGTTCTTCCGTGCCATGAAATTGATAGATACCACGAATAAATTCACGCCAACCGATAATTTGTCGAACAAAGCCTTCAAGTGAATTTAAGGGTACGCCATTCGCTTCGGCATAGGAAATGGCACCTTCAATAACTTCCTTTGGGTGGAGTAGCCCTACATTAAGCATTGGGGTCAGTACGCTATGGTTCAGAATACTTTCTTCCTTGACAATCGCATCTTCATATGGGCCAAACTCTGTAAAGCGTTGTTCAAAAAATTGTTGCAACCATTCTTTTGCGGTTGAGAATGAGGTAGGATAGTAGGCATTGTTGTCCAATTCACCCAAATGGTCGCTAAAATGCTCAGCGACGTAACGAGTGGCTTCTTGATGATATTCGGTCGCGTCTGGAAAATGGATACTTGGTGGTATTTTCTTTGCAGGATATTTTTTTCGGTTTTCGGTATCAAATGTCCACTTTTCACCAACGGGCTTACCATCGTTTTGTAATAATATGTGTCGTTGTTTACGCTGTTCGGTATAAAACTTGGTCTGATGGTATTTTTTTCGACCGGATCTAAAATGATTGCCCAGATCTTTCGGAGTGTTCAGAAACATTTGGGAATCATGGATGTGAACGGTTATATTAGAGGCGTTGCACGAATGCTCAATTCGTTTTGATAACCAGTAATCCACTGGGTCTATATAGCACACTTGTTCAACCCCGCCTTTTGATAGGTCGGTTATCAGCTTGCGAATGTCTGAAATATCTTCTTTAGCTTCAATATAATGAACTTTTTTGCCCACCTCAGTGAGGTATTGGGCATACTGCTTCATTGATGCTCTATGGAAAGCTATTTTTTGTTTGTGGAATTTAAATTGTTTAAAAAAAAGCCATTCTTCTATCAAGTAGAAAGCGTGTTGATTTTCAAATAGGGTACTCTTTTCAAAAAGTTGATGGGGAAAAACAAGATTTACGCTTTTCATGTCGTTTTATTTCTTCTGCAGCGTTCACTACAATATTTTACATTGTCCCAATCACGTTCCCATTTTTTTCTCCAAGTAAAGGGTCGATCACAGGTTGGGCAGGTTTTAGTGGGTAACTGGGATTTTTTCATGTTACCACGTTAATTCTTTTTTACACTTCTTCCAAAAAGAGAAAAATGAAGAAAAGTATCCTGTAACGGAGAACATCCAATCCCTGTCTACTTGGGTTCCTTGATAATGCTGGTTCGTTGGATGTGATTTGAAAAATATGTCCTGTGGATGGTAAGTGTCCATCATTTCCTGAAATTCCCCCACAAAGACTTGAATGCCAGTAATACTATTTGAAAGGCCCAAGGCAAATTCAATTGATTTACTGGATACCGGATATTTTGTGAAATGAGAGGGTTCTAAAAGAAGAATGCGATTGGCGTCTTCGTCTGCTCTCCAATTGGGGTCAAGATTATAAAAATTATAAATCAAGGTTGGTAAAGAGGAGTCAATATGAAGGTATTGGCCCTCTGGAAGTTCAGTGGTAAGCGTAAAAGAATCAATTTCGGCTAGTTCTTTAGGAGCGTCTATGGTGGCCAGTTCTTCATAAGAAATGTCTAGAAAAGTGCCTCGTTGGTTTGAGTTGCAATACTTATTGATGTTACCTTGATTGGCAATATATTTTTTATTGCTATTGGAACCTGCAACCCATTGCCAACTTAGGGCATTACTTGCCCAATCGCCATCCCATAGGTAATAATACATCCATTGGGCAGGCTCGAGCCAATGGCACTTGGCGACATTGGTACAGATTGCGGCGATATACATACGCACATGGTTGTGTAAATAACCTGTACGGTAGAATTCCATAATGGCAGCATCTATGGCCTCAATACCTGTTTCCCCTTTTATTATGGCCGTGGGAACTCCTCGAAATTCGATGTCCGGTTGGGGGTGTTTTAAATCACTATCTATAGCGTTGCTTTTGGCTATCCAAATCTGTTGCCAATAATCACGCCAAGCAAGCTCTTGAATGAACTTTTCAATTTGATTCGGTCGATATCCTTTATCAAGAACAGCATGCATCACTTGTTTGGTACTGATAACCCCTCGAGAGATATACGGGGAGAGATATGTCACATCCCCATTAATGAAATTTCTGGTCTTTCCATAGGCGACAGGGTCTATGGCTTCAATACGTTCTTCGATGGAGTTAAACGCAGTTTCAAAATTTGTACGCATCATTTTGGGGTTTAACGCTTACTGATTTTGTTATTTGAAATAGTCCGCTGACGCGAGCATTTAAATCTATCTATATCAGGATTCCTTTTTTTAAGGTGTTTTTGACTTGTACCACTGTTAACGCGTTTTCGCCATAAATTGAAACTACTCCGTTTTAACTCAGCACGCATGATTTTAATGACTTCCTATTCAGGCATGCCAAATTGAAATTCTATGGCCTCGAAAGGGGTACGGTCTTCCCACGCCATTTCGATAATGCGGTCAATTTGGCGCTCATCAAAATTATGGCGCATTAAACTAAGGCGTCAATTTGTTTCATCACTTCTTCTGCCTCGGCCACCTTTTCATCACTTAACTTGCGATTACTGGTAGAGAGTTGATGGGCCTCTGCCATAAGTTTGGCATATTGGTCTTGCAGTTTTTCCTTCTGGGACTTTTTCTTAAATAATCCAAACATAACCTTGATTTTATCCAAAAATAAAAAATGTTTAATCTTTATTTAAATAAATTAAACAAAAATTAGGTTAAAAATAGGTGCTATTGATATGATGTTATTGAGGGTATACCTGTTTACTATTTAGAATGGCTTTGATGATCATGGGTGCGTGAATTCTTGAATTCTCGATAAACCACTTATAGGTTTCCATTCCACCACAGATGACACCCGCGAGGTACAACCCTTTAATATTTGTTTCCATAGTTTCGGGGTCATACTTAGGAAGTTTTTTTTCATCTTGGGATAGTTCGATTCCTAGCTTTTCCAAAAATTCAAAGTTTGGTTTGTAGCCCGTTAGGGCCAAAACAAAATCATTCTCTAAATTGACTTTGCCATCTGGTGTGTCAATCACCAATTCACTTTGTTTTATTTGTTTGACCTGTGAATCGTAATATGCTGCGATACTACCTTCTTTAATCCTATTGATAATATCAGGTCGAACCCAATATTTAACGCGTCGACCTACCTCGGGCCCGCGTATGATCAGTGTTACTTCTGCACCTTTTCGCCAGCACTCCAATGCCGCATCAATAGCGGAATTGCTCGCACCTATAATGGCGAGTTTTTGATTGGCATAAAAATGGGGATCTTTGTAGTAATGTGAGACCTTTGGTAAATCTTCACCGGGTACATCTATGGTGTGGGGCAAATCATAAAACCCGGTAGCCAAGATGACGCTATCCGTTTGATATGTGTTTTTCGAGGTTTTTATTTGAAAGGTACTTTTTAGCTTTTCCACCGTTTCGACCTTTTCAAATAAGTTGATTTTTAGTTGGTTTGACGTTACGATCCGTCGATAGTACTCCAACGCTTCATTGCGTTTTGGTTTGGCCTCTTTACTGATGAAAGGTATTTCGTCAATTTCTAATTTCTCTGACGAAGAGAAGAATTGCATATTTATGGGATAATTGAAAAGTGAGTTAACAATGGGCCCCTTCTCAATAATCAAATAGTGCAACCCTTTTTGTTGGGCCTCCAATCCACAGGCGATACCAATCGGACCTCCCCCAACAATTATGACATCGTACGTTGACATTATGAGATTTCTTTTTTGAGGTTGGCTATCGTAACGGTCGGATTTTCACTGTTGAAGACAAAACTTCCTGCAACCAGCACATTTGCCCCAACTTCGACCAATCTTTTGGCATTGCCGGAATGTACGCCTCCATCAATTTGAATCAGTGTATTTGTATTTTTCTTATGAATAAGGGTCTTTAGTCTTGAGACTTTGTCATAGGTGTTTTCAATAAAAGATTGACCACCAAACCCAGGATTTACGCTCATAATACAAACGAGGTCAATTTCTGTAATACAGTCTTCTAATAAATCAACTGAAGTATGGGGGTTAAGGGCTACACCAGCTTTGGCCCCATTAGCCTTGATGGCTTGTATCGTACGATGCAAATGTGCACACGCTTCATAGTGTACTGTAAGCACATTTGCTCCGAGATCAATAAATGTATTGATATAACGGTCTGGGTCGACAATCATCAAATGAACATCCAATGTTTTATGGGCATGCTGCGCTATTGCTTTTATTACGGGCATTCCAAAAGAAATATTGGGTACAAATACCCCATCCATTACATCTAAATGAAACCAGTCTGCTTCGCTATGGTTGACCATTTCGATATCCCGTTGCAAATGGGCAAAATCCGCGGCCAATAATGAGGGTGCTATTTTTCTTGTCATGATGCAAAGGTAGAAAATGGAAAAAATAGGCTTATAAATGAAAAAACTCCGGTAATCAGCCGGAGTCTATTCATCAATCAAAAAACGAACAGTCATGATAAACTGCTGTAGATTGTAAAATTACAAGTTTCTTGCCAAAAAAACAATTTAAGGTAAATTTAACTTGGAATTTTTGTAATCTTAACTGTTTTGTTTAACCTAGATAGGTCTTTAAAATTTTACTTCTTGAGGTGTGCTTTAGTCTTCGAATTGCTTTTTCCTTGATTTGACGCACACGTTCACGGGTTAAATCGAAAGTTTCCCCAATCTCTTCCAAAGTCATTGAGTGCTGACCTGCTAAACCAAAGTATAAACGAATCACATCGGCTTCTCGTGGCGTTAGCGTCTCAAGAGCGCGTTCGATTTCGGTCCGCAATGATTCATGTAATAATTCTTTATCAGGATTTGGAGATTCACCACTCTTCAGTACATCGTATAAATTGGAGTCTTCACCATCAATAAGTGGCGCATCCATAGATACGTGACGGCCCGAATTTTTCAATGATTGTTTTACGTCCTCTACCGTCATATCAAGCTCTTTTGCAATTTCTTCCGCAGACGGGATACGCTCATGAGCCTGTTCCAAAAAGGCAAAAGTTTTATTGATTTTGTTGATGGAGCCAATTTTATTCAATGGCAGTCTTACAATACGCGATTGTTCGGCCAAAGCCTGGAGAATGGACTGACGAATCCACCAAACAGCATAAGAGATAAACTTAAATCCCCTTGTTTCATCAAATCGTTGAGCTGCTTTGATCAAGCCTAGGTTTCCTTCATTTATTAAATCAGGAAGGGTAAGCCCTTGATTTTGATATTGTTTTGCTACGGAAACGACAAACCTTAAATTCGCTTTGGGCAATTTTTCTAAGGCCAATTGGTCTCCTGCCTTTATCCGTTGTGCCAACTCTACTTCTTCATCAGCGGTAATTAGGTCAACTTTTCCAATTTCCTGTAAATACTTGTCCAACGAAGCGGTTTCCCTGTTGGTAACCTGTTTTGTAATCTTTAACTGCCTCATTCTAATTTTCCTTTCTTGTTAAGTTTGGGGACTTCCCATTTGGTTATACGTAGAAATCTTGAAAAAGTTACAATTCGATATTTTTAATTTGATTTCCCTCCCTAAAACCGCACATTAAATCCGGAGTACAGTCCAATAAAATAGGGGTTGGGATGCTCCACTCTGCCGCGATATCCCCCAAACTGATAGGTAAGCGTAGGCTCTAGCTGAAACCTTACGTACTTGCTCAATTGATATTCAAAACCAATACCCATATGTGCGGCTATGGAGAGCCTTGACAAATAATTGGCACGACCGACTAAAAAGTTTGGGGTGTTTTCAGAAGAAATCAATACATCATCGTCTTGAAGTACAAAAAAGTCCATTCCCGAAATTGCATTGATATCGATTTTTCCTTTTCTCAATTGATAACTTACTTCAATAGGTAACTGCAGATATCTTATCCGATGTTCTATGGATATTGGTATTGAAGTGTTGAAATCATTGGTAAGGCTTTGCGTTAGTGGGTTCAAAGGACTGGTAATATTTTGGGTCATCAACCCTCCAAAGTTGTCGTCGACAGTAACTTCAGGGGTAAATTGAGCATTATAATTGAACTCCTGATAACCCATTCCGAACCTGAACTTCATTTTTTCATTTAACGGAATGACAAACAAAATTCTAAAGGCATATGATAATTGCCGTTCATTAGTACGATTTAATGACGGCGATAGAAGTAAATTTCGGTTGGTCAGATAACCGCTTAGGACTGGGCTGAACTGTAACGAGATATTCCACTTGTCAAGAGTGTCTTTTTTAACGTCCTTTTTGTCTTCGGTAGGGTTGGTTTTCTTTTTAAGTCTATCTTTTGGTTTTCTTGAGTCTTCGATTTTTCGGTCCAGACTATCGTTGAGCTCTTTTTTGACAAAATCAGCATTTGCTTTGTCGATTAAGTTTGAATAATTTGACCCGGCTGAATCAATGGGTTTTTTCGAAGGTTTTCTCTGGTATGGACTTTTTATTTTGTCAGGGGGAACTCCAGGCCCGTATTTTTTTTTGTCCATGGTCTTTACTGCATGAAGAACGCTGTTTCGAATGGTATCGTGCTTGTTTTCTTCGCGCTTGATCTTGTCTTTGCTAGTTGAAGATTCAGTGCCGATTGCCGTAGTGTTTCCTCCATTTATATCATTTTTATTGACCTTCATGTCTGAATTGGTGATAAGGATGGCACTAAGTGTTCCCAAAATGAGAACTACGGCATTTGACCACATCCAAAGAAAGCGTCTTTTTTTTCTTTTTTCGAGGGTATCGCTGATTTTAGGCCATACCTTTTCATTGGGCTCAAAACTGCCCTCTTCAAGACTCTCCTTAAAAAAGTCGCCAATTCTTTTCTTATCCTTCATGGCCGAGTCTTTTATGGTTGTGGTTGGTGTATTCCAAGATCTGTTTTTTCAAATTCATCTTGGCCCTGAAAAGATTGGATTTTGAAGTGCCCTCAGTAATACCCGTCAATGCTGAAATCTGGCGATGGGAATATCCATCCAGCTCATAAAGACTGAAAACAAGCTGGTATTGATTGGGCAGTTCTTGAATGAATTCCATCAACTTTTCAAAAGGAATCTTAATGTGTTCCATTTCCAAATAAATTTCGTGCGCATCATCTGAGAGGCTGCCCAATCGATATGCTGGCAATTCAAAGACTTTTTTCTTTTTATGTTTATCAATTGCCTTATTAATGGCAATGCGCTTCATCCATCCTTCAAATGAGCCTTTACCTTTATAGTTCTGTATTTTTTGAAATATTTCAATAAAGACATCATGCAAATGATCCTCAGCCTCAGCATAGGAAGAGGTGTATTTTAGACATACCGCGAACAGCTGTTTTCTATAGGTTTCGTATAATTTTTCTTGTGCTGTCGCGTCTTTTTTTAAGCACTGCTCAATAAGCTGTTCCAATCTTTACATTGGGGTTTAATGGGTGGTTCAGTTATTCTTAATTTTCCGATTTATGGTTACACTTGTTATCATTGATAGCGATAAGTAATATCATACTTTAATGTGCGATTGAGAAAATGGTTTTTCTCTACTTGTACCCTTCTTACCAGATTTCCCTCCACATCAAATTCGTACTCAACTGTAACTTCTTCTTTCAATTCAGTTTTATCAAGGTTCCAATGACTATATCCTTTCATATATTTATCTCCCACAGCCATAAAAAATGAATGGTTCAAAACGGATGAGCCATCAAAGATTTGATTATTTCTCCAATGTTGCCCAAATAAAAGCTTTGACTTTGGGTATACATTTACACGAATATCATTGGTATAAGAATATTCGGCCACTCCCTCAAAGTCAGTTCTCCATCCATAATAAGTAAACGTTTCTGCGTTATTATCCTGATAGGTTATTTCTGCACCCCAACTTCCTTCCGATGGGTCTTTTTTCTCACTTCGCGTAATGAGTCCCTCTGCATTTGTATCAAAGAAAATAGTATCGGAAAGTACTTCGGTGAGTTGTTGGTCATAAAACTTTATGATACCGGTTATTTTATCATTACTGTATGAATATATTCGCTCAACTGGAGCCAAATTATCTTCACCTGATTCCGGAATACTAAATCGATTTGTAAGTCTACCTTCGGCATCGTAGGTATAGTCCAACGTGTATGATAAGATACCCTCTTCTTTATAATACATAGCCCTGTCAAGCAGTCCGTTTTGATACTCATATAGGGTATATCTGCCATCACTTGCTTCCGATTTTGTAAGTTTTTCATCGGAATAGGTTTCTTTGATTACATCTGTCAATTGCCCATTTTCATAATAGTTGATGGTTCTTGATTTTAATTGTATGATGTTTTGACTTAGTTTGCTTTCTGTAGTATTGAAGCTGTCGTCGGTACAGGCTACTGTTACCAAGAGAAGTAAAAAAACTATTTTTTTCATGTCTTATTTCTTTAGTAGTCTGCGCAAAGGGTTAAACGTTGCGTATATCTTTACCGCATTTTGAGATATATTGAAATGGATAGCTGTGCCAAGGCGAAGGGACTGATGCTGACATCACAAAAATCGACTCGTAAAAGTAAAATTCAGAAATAGACCGCTTCCTTTTATCTTTACAATGCGATTGAAAAATGAACGTATTGGATGCAGATTGATTTTTTCAGACCAGAAAACCCAGGGCTTCAAAACTATATCGAAGGCTATTATATTTTAAATCATTCAGAAAATGAAGACAGGGTTAAATACTTGACTTTTCCATCTGTAAACTCTTTCGTTAGTGTAGTGAGCCATGCTGAAAATTCTGTTCTGCCTGAAATTATCTCTGTAAGGCCTTCTCAATATAAATCATTGGATACTAGTCTGGTGTGTCGGTTTAATAAGCCCATTTGTTTTGAATATCAAGGAAATATTAAAGAAATCACCATTGCTTTCAAACCTTTGGGCCTCAATGTTTTTTTAAAAGGGGAGCTAAAGGATTACAGTCAGGGAGGTTTTGATACGTTTATTCCCTTTTCTGATTACGAAAAGGAAATGAAAACCATATTGGCCATTGAAAATCAAAAAGTACTGGCAGAATGTTTGGAGAACTATTGGAAAACGAAAATAAAAGGATTTAGCCATCCTTTTTTACATAAAGCAATTGCTTTAATAGAGGAAAAGCCCAACATTTCAACCATAGCATTGGCGAACCAATTTAATATTAGTCAAAAAACATTGATCAAGCATTTCAAATCCCATATCTGTAAAACTCCTTCGGAGTATAAAAGAATATTTCGTTTTAGAAAGGCACTTGAGACAATGCGAACAGGTAAAAAAGAGGTAACGAACCTAACAGATTTGAGCTACCTCTCTGACTTTTTTGATCAGTCCCATATGATTACAAACTTTAAATCATTGACTGGACTTCCCCCTAAAACGTTTTTCAAAAACCTTACTACCGTAAAAGACAGCAAAATTCATTGGCTGTTCCATTAGGGTTAATCTTGTACAATTTTATCTAAGTTATATCGGTCAAATTTGTTATATCTAGCATTTAACTGAGGTTTTTGCTTACCTCAATGTTGTACGAAGTATACCTCAGAAATTTTAATTAGTAACCTTCAATAAATTACATATGTTAAAATACAGTAACGTTCAAACTAAGTATGATGACCATTCGATACGTGGTATGGGCAGTAGAGGGATTGTAATAGCCGTATTATTATGTGTCACAATTTTATCATGTTCAAGTGATGATTCTGATGATGGTTCTGAAGATATGGAAAGCGTAGACCTCACTATTGTCGAAGGGCGATATAGGGGATTTTGGACTTGGGAGATAGGTGATGGACCTATATCAATGATTATTACCCGAGGAGACAATGCCAATACATATAAAGTGGATTATTTTGAGTCGAACAACTATATACCAAGGCGCAAGCTTGACGGTGTATCACCCGATGCGAGGGGTGAAATGGTCATAAACGGTACGACCATTTCAATTGATTTGGATCATATTGTAGATGACCCGCCTTGTCCGGGAAAATTTACAGGAACAGGAACGATTAATGACATGGGTGAAATTGATTTAAGCATGAATATTGATGATTGCTTTGCAGAGAATGAACCGGCCACATGGAAACTCACAAAAAGAGAAGATTTGTAACCCATGCCCTTACCATAGATTTTAATCGAACAAAAAAGAAGTTAAATGAAAAGCCCCTTGAACTCTAGAATTCAAAGGGCTTCTTTCTTTGTTGGACTAGTTAATCCCTTCTTGGTTTTCTATCCCGATTTCCTCCGCGACGGTCTCCGCCTCTTCTATCACCCCTATCGTTTCTAGGTTTGCGTTCTTCATAGCCTTCTGGTTTGGGCAGAAGTGCCTTTCTGGATACTTTTTCCTTACGGGTGCGTTGGTCAATGCCAAAGTACTTTACATCAAGAGTATCCCCTAACTTCAATACATCTTCCACATTATTGGTTCGTTCCCAGGCCAACTCTGAAATATGAAGTAAAACATCATTTCCTGGAGCATCAACATATTCAACTACGGCACCAAATTCAATAATTTTAGTGACCTTAACCTCATAGACACTGCCAACTTCGGGTTTGAACATAATGGAATCAATCTTTGCCAATACGGCATCGATACCTTCCTGGCCTGTTCCCAAGATTTCTACGATACCTTCTTCGGTATCGGGGTCCTCATTAATAACGATTGTGGTATTGGTCGTTTTCTGTAACTCTTGAATGACCTCTCCACCTTTTCCTATTAAAGCACCAATATACTCTCCAGGAATAACTCTAGTTACCATTTTGGGCGCATAAGACTTCACTTCAGGTCTTGGGGCTTCAATCGTATCAGTTAGATGCTTTAAGATATGTAATCGCCCATCTTTTGCCTGCATTAAAGCCTTCACCAAGATTTCGTAAGAAAGTCCTTTTACCTTGATATCCATTTGACAAGCGGTAATACCGTCTTCGGTACCTGTCACTTTAAAGTCCATATCCCCTAAGTGGTCTTCATCACCTAAGATGTCGGAAAGAACGGCATACTTTCCGGAGTCTGTATCCGTAATCAATCCCATTGCAATACCGGATACTGGTTTTTTCAACTGTACCCCGGCATCCATAATGGCCATGGTTCCAGAACAAACGGTAGCCATAGAAGAGGAACCATTTGATTCGAGTACCTCTGAGACAACACGCACGGTGTAAGGACAATCAGCTGGAATCATTCCTTTCAAGGCGCGTTGCGCTAAATTACCATGTCCGACCTCCCGACGTGAAGTACCACGGATAGGTCTTGCTTCACCTGTTGAAAAAGGAGGGAAATTATAATGGAGATAAAATGATTCTTCGCCTTCATAAGATGGCATATCAATAATGTTGGCATCCCTTGAGGTTCCTAAAGTGACCGTGGCCAGGGCCTGTGTTTCACCTCGGGTAAAAATAGCTGAACCATGAACCGATGGCAAGGAATCCACTTCGCACCAAATCGGGCGAATGTCGGTCGTTTTTCGACCATCCAATCGAAGCCCTTCCTCTAAGGTAAGGTTACGCACAGCCTCTTTTTGGGCTTTGCCAAAATATTTGTGTATTAATCCGCCAAGTTCGTCTTGCTCTTCTTCAGAGAAGGAAGTAAATACTTCTTCTTTAAGGTCAGAGAAAGCTTGACCTCGTTCTTGTTTTGAGCTCCCTGCTTTGGCAATGGCATATGACTTGTCATAAACCATATCGTGTACTTTTTTCTGTAGCTCCTCGTCTTGTGGTTCTGGGTCATACTCACGAGTATCCTTTTTACCAAAAGCTTCGGCCAATTTTAATTGGGCCTCGCACTGAACTTTTATGGCTTCATGCGCGAACTTGATGGCCTCGACCATTTCTTCTTCAGAAATCTCGTCCATCTCCCCCTCAACCATCATGACGGAGTCAGCAGATGCTCCGATTACCATATCGATATCAGAATCTTTGAGTTGTTCCCGGGTAGGGTTGATGATCAATTCACCGTTAACTCTCCCCACACGTACTTCTGAAATGGCACATTCAAAGGGAAAATCCGATAACTGAATGGCAGCAGAAGCTGCTAAGCCAGCCATAGCATCGGGCATTACATCTTCATCATGCGACATGAGCTGAATCATGACCTGCGTTTCTGAATGGTAATCTTTGGGGAACAAGGGCCGTAGTACTCGGTCTACCAAGCGCATCGTCAGCACTTCACCGTCACTGGGACGTGCTTCCCTTTTGAAAAATCCACCAGGGTATCGACCAGCAGCGGCAAATTTCTCACGATAATCAACCGTCAAGGGTAAAAAATCAACATCGGCAGAGTGATAATTTGAAACTACTGTACATAATAGCATGCACTTACCTGATTGCACCACTACGGAGCCATGGGCCTGTTTTGCCAATTTTCCGGTTTCGATAGAAATTTCCCTACCGTCACCGAGGTCAATGACCTCTTTAAAAGTCTTTGGAATCATAAAATGTGTATTTTCCGCCATATACGGAACAATTAAACAATTGGTCTGCCGTCTTCCTGACGGTCGGGTTGTGTTGTTGTAGTGTTGTCGACCAATGAAAGCTTGTTTAGCTTTTTGTTTTCCCCTAAACGATAGGGTACAAAATAGGGGAGCTAAGCTCCCCTAAAATTTATTTTCTAATACCTAACTCTTTTATAAGCGTTCGATATTTGGCTATGTCTTTTTTCTTTAAATAGTCTAGAAGGCTTCTTCTTTTGCCTACTAATTTCACCAAAGACCGTTCTGTATTGAAATCTTTGTGATTTTCTTTCAAGTGTTTGGTAAGGTGATTAATGCGATACGTAAATAACGCAATCTGTCCTTCCGTTGAGCCCGTGTTTCCTTCTGAACCTCCGTGCTTTTTAAAAATTTCTGTTTTTTTCTCTTTACTTAAATACATGCCAATATTATTAAAATGATTTTTATGTATGTGCTTGAGGGCGCCTGTTTCTTGATAAACATTTACAATCAGCGCGCAAATATAGTGCTTTTAGGCGCATATGGGTTTAAAGAATGGATATATTTTAATTAAACCTTTTTGGGTGGTCATAGTCATAAGAACAAACTTTAAAATTTGATAATTATGAAAAAGAGCCTCAAACCAATGAAATGTGCAGGACTATTTTTAGTTTCTACCTTGACCTTTATCGCTTGTAGCGAAGATGAGAATGCCTCTGAAGAAGTTATAATGGATTCAGAAGTGATATCTATATCGCAACTGCAATACTCAGATGAGTCGGAGCAACTATCTGATGATATTGCAGAGATTGTTGAAGATGTATATACCGTTGATGAAATCAGTTCGACGTCTAAAGGAACATACTTGTCCGATTATTTACCAGATTGCGCAACGGTGTCGACCGTTGCGATGGATAACATCAAAGAAAAAACTATTGACTTTGGTGAGAGATGCGAATTGCAAAACGGTAATATTTTAAGTGGGGTTATCAAGCTGATTTATGCAATTGATATGGAAGCTGCTTCAAAGACTATTACCGTTCAATTAGATAATTTTACGTTTAATTCCGTTATGGTCGAAGGGGGTGCCAGTATTCTTAGAGTACGTTCTAATGAAAACGGAAATCCACAATCTAGGGCCACACGAAATTATAAAGCCACATGGCCTGACGGGGAGATTGCTTCCTTTACTGGAAACAGGACTCGAGAATGGATTGAGGGTTACGGAACGGGATTCTGGGGAGATAATGTCTTTTTGATTACGGGTGATGGAACGTTTACCAACCAAGCCGGAGGTTTGTGGACCAAAATAATTACAACGCCCCTTCGAAGAGAACAATCTTGCAGATTTATCGTTAGTGGTGTTTTGGAAATCTCAAGAAACGGCACTACTGCAAGTTTGGATTTTGGGGATGGGGAATGTAACGCAAAGGGTTTACTTACAAAGCCTGATGGGAGTACTGAGGAAATTTTACTACGGAGATTTTTGAGAAATTAATTGGAAGAATAATAATCGAAAAATGGTCCGTTATTTGACGGGCCATTTTTTTAAAATGCACAATTTGCAGGCAAAGGTTCGACGGTTTCCAAATCTGGGGCAAAGTCCTTGGATACCTCAGTAGCGTTAAAGCCATCCATCACAGTGCCCTTCATTGCTTTTGTTCCATACCCCGAATTGTTCATATGGGCACGGATGTAAACCTCAGTATTTTCGGCTATCGGAATAGGAGCGCCACTTCGGGTAAACGGTTGTTCGTTAACATGGCTGTGTGCCAAAATTCTTCGATAAATAAGATTCCCGTCCAGACTTACTACTTCCCACCAATCAGCGTATTGCTGACAACCGGTGTCATTGCTACTTAACGTCACATTAAAGGTGTAGTTGTTTGAATCTCCTTGTGCAGCTACCTCAGTAACAGAGACCACACCCATACCACTGTTTTCCAATACGATTTCCTCATCTTCTTGCATTTCATTATCCACCTGGGTATCAGAATTCGAACAGCAGAAAAAGAAAAGGGCAATGGAACAAAATAGTGGATAAAAGCTTTTCATTTTAAGCGCGCAGAGGTTGATTCGTGATCAAATCGATATACAGGTTGACCTTTCTTTTTAAATCTCTGCGATGGGTAATAAAATCAAGAAAACCATGTTCCAATACAAACTCTGAAGTTTGGAAACCATCCGGTAGATCTTTACCAACAGTATCTTTAACCACACGAGGGCCTGCAAAACCAATCAATGCCCCTGGCTCTGCAATATTGATATCGCCGAGCATGGCGTATGATGCGGTTGTTCCGCCGGTGGTTGGGTCAGTACAAAGTGATAAATAAGGAATTTTAGCTTCGGCCAGCTGAGCGAGTTTTGCTGAGGTTTTGGCCAATTGCATTAGGGATAAAGCTGCCTCCATCATTCTTGCACCACCTGATTTGGAAATCATCAAAAAAGGTAACTTTCTCTTTTTCGCGTGATCAATGGCCCTTGCTATTTTTTCTCCAACTACACTGCCCATTGACCCCCCAATAAAACTGAAATCCATACAGGCAATGACCAGGTCTTTACCCATCGACTTGCCTACAGCGGTGCGAACGGCGTCTTTTAACCCGGTTTTAGCTTCAGCCGCTTTCAGGCGGTCACCATATTTTTTGGTATCCTCGAATTTCAAAGGGTCTTTTGAGCTGAGCCTTTCATCAAGTTCTTTGAATTTATTGTTGTCAAATAGAATCTCAAAATACTCTTTGCTGCCGATTCGAACGTGATAATCATCTTCGGGACTGACATAAAAATTCTTGGCCAAGTCTTCTGATTCCACAATTTTCCCTGTGGGTGATTTATACCATAGCCCTTTGGGAGTATCTTTTTTCTCCTCCGTTTTAGTCTGTATACCCTTTTCTTTTCTTTTGAACCAAGCCGTCATACAAATGGTTTTTAATTAAAGTGTATTGATGTTGTTCAAATCTTCAAAAGCTTTTTTCAAACGCTCTGAGAATGACTTCTCACCCTCACGTAGCCATACCCTTGGGTCGTAAAACTTTTTGTTGGGAACATCACCACCACTGGGGTTTCCAATTTGTGTCTGCAAGTAGTCGGTCTTTCCTTGTACATAATCCCTGACCCCGGCCATAAATGCATATTGTAGATCGGTGTCAATGTTCATTTTGATTACCCCATAGCCAATGGCCTCGCGAATTTCTTCTAAGGTAGAACCTGAACCGCCATGAAAGACAAAATCAATATGGTTGTGGTCCACTCCGTATTTGTTTGAAACATATTCTTGGGAGTTCTTTAGAATTTTAGGGGTCAATTTGACATTACCAGGTTTGTAGACGCCATGTACATTTCCGAAGGCAGCAGCGACGGTAAACCTAGGGCTAACTTTTGACAATTCTTCATAGGCATAGGCTACTTCTTCAGGTTGGGTATACAATTTAGATACATCGACATCAGTATTGTCAACACCATCTTCTTCACCGCCTGTAACCCCTAATTCGATTTCCAACGTCATATCCATTTTTGACATGCGCTCTAAATAGCCCTTACATATTTCAATATTTTCTTCTAAGGGCTCTTCAGATAGGTCAATCATATGGGAACTGTACAACGATTTCTCAGTAATCTTGTAGTGCTCTTCACTGGCATCCAAGAGGCCATCAATCCACGGTAATAATTTTTTTGCACAATGATCGGTGTGAAGAATAACACTTGCACCATAGGCTTCTGCCATTTGATGTACGTGTTTCGCTCCAGCGATTCCTCCTAATATTGCAGATTTTTGGTTTTCATTTGATAGTCCCTTACCTGCGTTGAACTGTGCACCTCCATTGGAGAATTGAATGATGACAGGGGCATTCAATGATGCTGCCGTTTCCAAAACTGAATTTACGGTGTTTGAGCCTATGACATTAACTGCTGGTAAGGCAAAACCTTTTTCCTTTGCGTAGTTAAAAATTTCTTGGACTTGGTCGCCAGTTGCGACGCCGGGCTTAATATTGTGAGCCATATGTTATTAAGTTGGTTTCTTGATAAAAGAGGCAACAAAAGTAATAATTCTTAAAGTTAAAAAGGATAGTTGATGCCAATGTTAAAAACAGCCTCTTTGAAGTAATCGGTAAACCAGCGTTCAGAGCCCTCCAAGGCTGGGTTATAAGTCTTGAACCCGGTATCCAAACGAATCACGAAATAGGTAAAATCGTAGCGCAGCCCTAATCCTGTGCCCAATGCCAAATCCCCTAGTGAGCTGAAACCATTAAAAGTAGCATCGGTGTCTTCCACATTATCAAAGACATTCCAGATATTTCCTACATCGGCAAAGAATGCCCCCTTAACATCGCCAACAATGGGAAAACGATATTCAAGGTTCAACGCTATTTTTAGGTTGGCCTCATTAAAGTCGTTTTCATTATTCGTGACTCCTGGCCCAAGGGAATACACCCGCCAAGCGCGATTATCATTTGATCCTCCACCAAAATAACTTCGAACGAATGGGATGCTGTTCGAGTTTCCGTAGGGAACCGCCATACCAAAGAATCCGCGAAAAGCTAGTACTTTGGTTGGGGAAAGCCCCCAGTGTTTTATGTAATCAAATTCGGTTTTGACATATTGAGAATAAGGTACTCCAAAAACCAAACCTCGATTTAAATCATCTTGATTAAAGGGTATAAAGTTTTCAGCAAGTGATAGAAAGTTACCCGCACTTTCAAAACGTATACGGTATTGAAAGAAATCATTGTCATTAATGCTTTCTCTATTGTTTTTTTGAAAAGAGTAATTAGATGTAAATATGAGGTTGTTACTCGTTAGCCTTTCCCTTCTTTCCTCAATACTCCGTACGTCATTAAAATCATTATCATTTAACGCTTGACCTTGATTTAAGATTAAATCGGTGAACCCAGTGGTCCCTTCATCAATAATAAGTTCAAGCTCATCATCATCATCCGCGGTAGGATCTACGTTCTCATCGTACAAATTTGCAAATCCATCAATATTCTCATAATCATCCGCGATTTTTTCTAAGCTATTGTATGTAGTTTGATATACATTGAAAAAGGCATTGGGGTCAGTGTTTCTAACAAATTCAATATTCAATAGTTCAATCGTGTTTCGTCTAAAACCATCAGGCGACCAATTATACGCTAATATCGAATTTAAAGACTGCCTATCCAACCCAATGTTTCTTTGAAAATTGGTACCAGCAGATAACCTTGTTTGGGGCAGCATGTAGTAGGGTATTATCTTTTCGGTATTGATTGGAAACCAAATTCGTGGAAAAGTTAGGTTGATATCACCGCCAATTTCAGAAGTCAGATTATCATCCAAATTTTCATCGTCCAAAATACCAACAGAGGCTCTTGCTGAAAAACTTAAGGTTTCCGCTCCCCCGAAAACGTTTCTAGTAATGACGGAACCACTGAATCCAATACCGGCTTGTTGTATGTTGGAACGTGTCAATTCGGCCGAGGTATCTAATGAAAACTTAGGTCGTGATACCAAGTAAATGTTTGAGGTGATTTGATTTCCGGTGCTATCCGGTAGCAACTCAAAGCTTGGATATTTAAAAGTGTTCAAATTAACGATCTGTCTTTTACTTCTGATTTCGTCAAGTGCTCGATATATGCTGTCCTTTTTAAAAAAAATAGCGTCAGTAAGGGCTTTTGGCTTGTATTTGAGTTTGTCTTTATAAAAAATAGTATAGTCCTGAAATGTTAAAGATTGCAGGGAATCATTGCTTTCGGTGAGTTGATAATCGGCATAAATGTTTACTTCTTTAAAGCGATTGATTTGGTACTCTCGGGTTGCGCTGCTATCTGTCGCCGTTCTTAGGTCTTTGATGTTGAGCACAACCTCCATGTCTTGGTCATCATTACTTTGAATCGTGTCTCGAACCAAATCATAAAAAATGGAACTTTCTTGAAAATTGTATACTCCGGAGTTGCGAAAGATATTTGTCAACCGTTCGCGTTCTTGACTAAATAGTTCTAAATCAAATTGTTGTCCTTCTTTGACCAATGAATTTTCTTTATGAACCACATAAAGTGAATCAAGTGCACTTGATATAATATTATTGGAAATAGAATCGATGAGATAGGGTTTTCCTAAATTTACGTGATAGGCTAGTTTTGCCCGCTGCTTCCTCCGTGTCGTTTTTATCTCTGATGAAACCGTGTTGTTGAAATATCCTTTGGTACCATAGTAATAGTTTAATCGGTCCAAAGACTTTTCGGTTCTCAAAGAATCTATAATAGCGGGAGCTTCTCCAATTCGTTTTAAAAGGTTGCTCCAACCTCGAACGACAAATGATTGACCCAATCGATCAACTTGCTTTTTTGATAGTAATGAGTTGAGTCGTTGTTGGCGTTTTGGTTTTTTGTTCAGCCAGATTTGGTAAAGGGAGTCGGGATTTTCTTTGGCGAGATTGTAGAGGTTTAATCGCAACGGATAGCCCAAAACCGAACTGTTGGGTTTCTGTGCCAATAAGTTTTTAATGTCTGTTTGTTTTACCTCTAAACTATCGGCGTAAATGGTATTTTCGACTAGTAGCAATTCACCTTCTGGCACTTTTTTTACAGCATTGCAAGCGGTCAAAATGACTACTACGAATAATACGATTACTTTTGCCGTGAAGTTCCTACAGAAGGGGTGCTGCATCATAAAGTTCAAAATTACACGAATTCCCATGGTTGGCAAAAAGTGGTTGAAACTGATAAAAAGCCTTCATCAAAAAAAATACCGAATTCAACACCAGCTCTTTTTTGTTGAAGGAAAAAAGCTGTTGAGTGAACTACTGAATGGCCAATTAAGACCCGTTAAAATCGTAACATTAAAAGAGTTTGAAGCGGAGTTCGAGCACCTGGGCGTCGAAGTTGCCAATCAGAAAGAATTTTCTGCCATTAGTGCTTTAAAGAGCCCCAACGGCGTTTTGGGTGTTTTTGAAATTCCAAAACCACGCCCCATTGAAGAGAATGACTGGGTGGTAGCCCTTGATGATGTTCGAGATCCAGGAAATTTAGGAACTATTGTTCGTTTGTGTGATTGGTACGGTATCAAGCATCTGATTTGTTCACCTTCTACGGTAGATTTTTATAGCCCTAAGGTCTTGCAGGCGACCATGGGTTCCATGGCTAGGGTCAATGTTGCCTATACCGCATTGGATAGATTTTTTGACATGACCAACCTACCGATTTATGGTGCATTTATGAATGGGGAAAATGTATGTCAAGAAAAATTGCCCCAAAGGGGGGTCCTCGTCATGGGCAATGAAGCCAATGGTATTTCAATAACTCTGGAATCCCAAATTAAAAGAAAAATTGGTATTCCTCAATTTGGAGGGGCAACCACTGAGAGTCTTAATGTAGCCATGGCAACGGGAATCTTGTTAAATGAAATTAGGAGGGGGCAGTTTTGTTAGATGCCTGAAGGTTCACAAATAAAGTAGGTCTTATAAAATCAAGGTAGGATTATTCGAAAGTAAAGTTGATGAAAATGCCCCTGGTGCGCATCGCGGCGATATTGCCCGTCCATGGACTATTGGGATCCTCATCACGAATGAGTTCATCGTTTAAGGCGAATACACCTCTTATGGAAGGCGTAAACTTGAAGTATTCGGTATAAATATCAATACCGAAGCCCAATTCATAACCATATACGTTTTTGACCATTCTAAACTCACCACTGCTGTTGTCTTCGAGACTATCTTCTTTGGCCCCTAAATTTATGGCCGTATAGGCCCCGGCAACAATAAAAGGCTTAATATTGTTGAAGCGTTTGGTGCTTATTTTTAAGAGCAGCGGAAATCGAATGTAGGTAGAGCGCACCTCACGAATCGCATCTTGTGCATTATCAAATCCGGGAAAGCCAAGGTTTCGTTGCGAGTACAATAAACCTGGTTCAAAACGTACATCTAAAAATTTGTTGATACGCATTTCACCAATCAAACCCACGTTAAATCCATAAGACTGTTCGACTAAGATATCCTCACCAATTTCATTCTCGTATTCGAATTGAAAATCATAGCGATTGAAGCCCAAATAATAACCCCAATTCAAAAAGGGTTCATCATAGGTTTGTAAATTGATGATAGGGTCTTTACCAAAGAGTTGAGCGTTTGCGCAAATCGCTGAGGATAAAAAAAGGAATGATAAAAAGCGTCCTTTCATGAAATCACTTTGAGGCTACATAAATACTTGCAACCCCAAATGTCTGGGGTCTGTTCTCTACGTCTATAAACCCCGTTTTTCGTAAAATATTGTTGAACTTTTCCCCGAATGGAAAAGCCGCTGCCGATTCAGATAGATAATTGTAAGCGATTTTGTCTTTGGAAAAAAGTTTTCCTACCGCAGGTAATATGTACCTTGAATAGATAAAATATCCCTGTTTAAAGGGAAACTTTGTTGGTACTGAAGTCTCCAACACCACAAAAATTCCTTTCGGCTTTAAAACCCGTTGAATCTCTTTGAGCCCTTTTTCAAGGTTTTCAAAATTGCGAACTCCAAAAGAAACGGTCACAGCGTCAAAAGAACTATCTTCAAAAGGTAGGTTTTCGCTGTCCCCAATCACCATTTCAATGGTATTTTCAAGCTTTTTTTCAGCAACCTTATCTTTGCCAATTTCAAGCATTCCGGGTGAGATATCAAGGCCTATGATTTTGGTCGCTCTGGTTTTGGTGAGGTGAATGGCCAGGTCACCCGTACCCGTAGCAATATCCAATACAGTAGATGGTTGGGTGTTTCCAACAATTTGAACCACTTTCTTTCGCCACTTTACATCAATACCCAACGAAATGACCCTGTTTAGCCCATCATAGTTTTTCGAAATGGTATCGAACATTTGGGTTACTTGGGCTTTTTTGCTCAATTCAGAATCCTTGTATGGATTTACATTTTTGGCCATTGCAATTTTGGCGCAAAGATAAGACAACCACAAACCTTATCCTTCACAATTCAAAAAAGCTGAAATGCATTCAAAATGTTTACTTTTGTGCTACTTAATTTTGCAACCATGATACGGAAAAGGACACCGTCCGACCGTGAGTTACTTTCCAGACTAAATTTGGTAATCAGCTAGAAGAACATGAAGATTATTATTGCAGGTGCAGGAGAAGTTGGTTTTCACTTAGCCAAATTGCTTTCGTACGAAGCCCAAGAAATTACCCTTATTGATACGGATAAAGAGAGTTTGGCCTATGCTAACAGTCATTTGGATATTCGCGTACTTCGTGGTGACGCCACGTCGGTCGCGGTTTTGCAAGATGCCAAAGTCGATGCCTCAGATTTGGTCATTGGGGTTACCGCCTCTGAAACTACCAATTTGACGTTTTGCCTATTGGCAAAACAATTGGGCAGCAAAAAAACCATTGCTAGAATTTCAAATACGGAATTTGTTGACCATAAGGCATTAATAAAATTTGATGAGCTGGGTATTGATGAGTTAATCTCGCCCGAAGAACTTGCTGCATCCGAGATTCAACTGTTGTTGAACCAGTCGGCATTTAACGATACCTATGAGTTTGAAGGGGGTCTGTTGACCATGGTTGGGGTATTTTTGCCCAAAACGGCACCTTTTGTGGGAAAAATGGTAAAGGAAGCTGCAAAGATTTTTCCGGAGCTCCATTTTATGCCGATTGCTTTGCAACGTATGGGTACGCAGTATACTTTGATTCCTAGAGGGGATACTATCTTTAAGGAAGGGGATCAAGTGTATTTTGTTACCAATAAAGGCGGGGTTGAGGATTTGTACAAATTGACCGGAATGCAAAAGCGCGAAATCAAAAATGTCATGGTTTTGGGGGGAAGTAAGGTCGGTTTTAAAACAGCTAGAGACCTTTGCTCCAATAAATTCAATGTGAAGCTTATTGAAAAGGATAAAGAAAAGGCCTTTGATATTGCAGATAGTATACCCAATGCGCTGGTTATCTGCGGGGATGGAAGAAATGTTGAGCTGTTGGAAGAGGAAAGCCTAGAGTCGATGGACGCCTTTATCGCCGTAACCGGAAATTCTGAGACCAATATCATGTCGTGCCTGGTCGCTAAATCAAGAGGTATTAAAAAAACGATAGCCTTGGTGGAGAATATGGATTATTTTCAATTATCCCAATCCATTGGTATCGACACGCTGATTAATAAAAAACTTTTGGCTGCCAACAATATTTTTCGCTATGTAAGAAGGGGAGAGGTTTTGGCCTTGACCCGATTGAACAGTCTAAATGCGGAAATTTTAGAATTTGAGGTAAAGTCAACATCGGTCGTCAATGGCGAACTTATCAAAGAGTTGAGCTTTCCACGTGAGGCAATTATCGGAGGGGTAATTCGTAATGGTGAGGGATTGATTGCCCTTGGGGATTTCAAAGTTGCCGAAGGAGACAAAGTGGTTGTATGTGCCTTGCCAAAGGCCATTCCGAAAATAGAAAAGCTCTTTCTCTAATGCGCTTCAACTTTAAAATCATTTTGCACATTATGGGGCTACTGTTGCTTTGCAATGGTTCCTTCATGTTATTGGCTGGTTTGGTCAGCGGTATTTACCAGGACGGTGCTACATTGGACATTCTGCTGGCTGCCATCGTAACCATGTTGGTAGGGGTTATGGCGATGTTTTACACGCGGGGGCATAGAAAAGAAGTTAAACGCAAAGAAGGATACCTTATCGTCACTTTTGGGTGGTTGATTATGTCACTTTCAGGTGTGTTACCCTATCTCTTTTCCGGAGCAATACCAAATATCACCGACGCTTTTTTTGAGACGATTTCTGGGTATACCACTACAGGAGCCTCTATTTTAAATGATATTGAATCGCTTCCGGAAGGACTTCTTTTTTGGAGAAGCCTTACCCACTGGATTGGTGGTATGGGTATTATCGTTTTGGCTATAGCTATTTTACCGCTCTTGGGTATTGGGGGGATGCAGCTATTTGCCGCTGAGGCTCCAGGACCTGGTGGAGATAAGCTCCACCCACGTATTACCGATACCGCTAAGCGGCTTTGGCTTATTTATGTGGGCTATACCTTGGCAGAAACGATTTTATTGAAGCTGGCAGGCATGTCTTTTTTTGATGCGGCCAACCACGCGCTATCAACGCTATCTACAGGTGGGTTTTCAACAAAAAATGCCAGTGTGGCCTATTGGAACGATACACCGCTCATTCAATACATTATTATTGTTTTTATGTTCTTGGCCGGTACCAACTTCGTCATGAGCTATTTTGCTTTTACGGGGAAGGTACAGCGGATACTTCGAGATGAAGAATTTCGGGTGTACGGAATTTTTATTTTTTCTTTTACCTTAATATCGGCTTTAATCGTTTATTTTCAAGCGAATGTGAGGGTTTCTGAATACCACCCTATGGTTTTGGGAATGGGTGAGAGTGCGTTTCGACATGCCCTGTTTCAAGTTATGGCGATAGTCACCACAACAGGTTTTGTCACTGCAGATTTTACCAACTGGACTCCTTTTCTTACCGTTTTCTTTTTTGGATTGATGTTTTTGGGTGGTTGTGCAGGTTCAACTTCTGGCGGAATTAAAGTCATGCGTCACCTTTTGATTATTAAAAATGGATTATTGGAGTTCAAGAGAACCCTTCATAGCAACGCTATAATTCCTGTACGCTTTAACAATAAAGTGGTCAGCGAGCATATTGTTTATAATGTCATTGGTTTTTTCGTACTGTATATGTTGTTATTCATTATTGGTGCTTTGGTTTTGGGGTACTTGGGATTGGATTTTGAATCTGCGATTGGCGGGGCTGCTTCTTCGTTGGGTAACGTAGGCCCTGCTCTGGGCGATTTGAATCCAGTAGTCAACTTTAATGCACTTCCAGTATTTGGCAAATGGTGGTGTGGCTTTTTGATGCTATTGGGTCGCTTGGAACTTTTTACCGTTCTTATCCTTCTTGTACCCTATTTCTGGCAAAAAATTTAAATAGCCGCTTTTATACGCGTAATCGCTTCAGTAATTTGCGCTTCTGACGCCGCGTAAGAAATTCGTATACCATCAGCATTACCAAAGGCATCTCCGGTCACGGTAGCAACATTCGCATGTTCCAATAGGTACATGGCAAAATCAGAAGCGTTATTGATAGTTACCCCATTCAATACTTTTCCGAAGAAGGCAGAAATATTTGGGAACACATAAAAAGCACCTTCAGGTTCATTACATTCAAATCCAGGAATATCGTTTAGAAGCCCTAGTATGAGCTTTCTACGGTTCTTGAACTCATCAACCATAAATTGAACTTTATCTGGTGATTCCATCAAGGCAGTGATTACTGCTCGTTGAGCAATACAATTGGCACCACTGGTCACTTGCCCCTGTAGCTTGTTACATGCTCGGGCAATGTAGGAGGGAGCACCAATATATCCAATTCTCCATCCGGTCATGGCAAATGCTTTTGCTACACCATTCACGGTTACGGTGCGGTCATACATATCTTCAAAAGCCGCCATCGAAGCATGTGGGGTAACCCCGTAGTTGATATGCTCATAAATTTCATCGCTGACCACAACAATTTCAGGGTGTTTTTGTAATACATCCGCAAGGGCCCGGAGCTCTGCTTCGCTATAAATGGAACCACTGGGGTTACAAGGTGAACTGTACCAAAGCATTTTGGTGTTTGGTGTGATGGCAGCTTCCAGCTGAGCCGGGGTCATCTTAAAATCACTCTCTATTGACGTGGGTATTTCGACTGGGACCCCTCCAGTCAACTTTACAATATCGCTATAGCTCACCCAATATGGGCAAGGAAGGATAACTTCGTCACCTTCGTCCAAACAGGCTTGTGCAACATTGTATAACGCTTGTTTGGCCCCTGTGGAAACAACTATTTGAGAAGAATCATAAGTGAGATGGTTATCCCTTTTGAATTTGGTGATTATAGCATCCTTTAGCTCTGCGTAACCATCAACAGGCGTATAAGAATTGTAATTCTCATCGATTGCAGTTTTGGCAGCTTCTTTAATATACTCAGGGGTATTGAAATCAGGTTCCCCTAAGCTCAGCCCAATAATATCTTTTCCTTTTGCTCTAAGTTCACGGGCTTTCGCCGCCATTTCCAAGGTTGCCGATGGAACCAAGCTATTGATTCTATCCGAAAGTTGGTTGCTCATTTTTTTCGCTAGTATTGATAGTGGAGTGGCGGTTGGCCTAGCTCCTTCAAATGTTTGAAGTGCGAAATTATAGCTTTTCTCGTAGTTTTATATTCGTTGTAAGGTAAATTGAACTCTTTCGCCGTTTCCTTCACAATTTGAGCAATTTTTGTGTAATGAATATGGCTTATGTGAGGAAAAATATGATGTTCGACCTGATGGTTTAAGCCACCGGTAAACCAATTGATAATTCGGTTCTTGGTCCCAAAATTCACAGTGGTGCATAATTGGTGAATTGCCCAAGTATTTTTCATGGTCCCTGTTTCATCAGGTAAGGGTGTTTCAGCATCTTCCACAATATGCGCTAATTGAAATACTACGCTCAATATCAATCCCGCTACATAATGCATGACGAAAAATCCAATCAGCACGTGCCACCAAGGAATGTCAAAGAACAATATGGGTAAGACAATCCAAATCGTGAAATAAAGAATTTTGGTCACGGCCAAGGTGCTCCAGTTCAAAACCGGATTAGGAAACTTTCCATATGACAATTTTCTTTTCATATAATTGTACATCTGCTTGAAATCAGTGGTAATTGCCCAATTAAAGGTCAATAGACCGTATAGGAAAATCGAATACCAGTGCTGAAAACGGTGATGTTTTTTCCATTCTGCATGTTTTGAAAAACGCAATATTCGCCCAGCTTCCATATCCTCATCATGTTCGTGTATATTGGTATAAGTGTGGTGTAGTACGTTATGTTGTACTTGCCAATTATAAACATTACCGGCCAAAAGGTAAATGGTACTGCCCAAAACCTTATTGAGCCATTTTTTGCTGGAATAGGAGCCATGGTTGGCATCATGCATCACGTTCATTCCGACACCGGCCATACCAACCCCCATCAAAATGGTCAAAAGTAGTTGGGCCCATGTGGGCAAGGTTAGGGTCAACATTAAAAAGTAGGGGGTCAGAAAAATAGCAAACATGACCAACGTCTTAAAATGTAGTCGCCAGTTACCGGTTTTCTTTAGGTTTTTTTCTTTGAAATAAATATTTACCCTCTTATTTAAAGTTCTAAAAAATTGAGCAGGGTCTTTTCTTGAGAATCTAATGGAATCTTTCGTCATAAAATTTAATTCTAAATGTTGACAACCAATTACCAGTCAAAAATAACGGAAACTAACTTCTTAAAAATGTTAATTTTGGACAAATTAACAACTGATTATGGGCGTTGAAATCCTCTTAAAATATTTCCAACAATTAACCGACACCCAAATTGCCCGCTTCGAAAAGCTTGAAGAACTATATCAAGACTGGAATAAAAAAATCAATGTGGTCTCAAGAAAAGATATTGATGAACTTTATTTGCGACATGTTTTACATTCACTTGGTATCGCCCAGGTCCAACGTTTTAATGAAGGGGCGGACATACTGGATGTCGGTACAGGAGGAGGTTTTCCTGGCATACCCTTAGCGATTCTTTTTCCTGGAACAAATTTTACCATGGTCGATGCAATAGGTAAGAAAATTAAGGTCGTCAATGAGGTGGTCGAAGGCTTGGAATTGGCTAACGTTAAAACCTTTCATACCCGAGTGGAGCAATTACCAGATCTTTTTGATTTTATAGTAAGTAGGGCTGTTGCGGCCATGCCGACTTTTGTGCACTGGACTAAAGGTAAAATTAAAAAAGAGCCTGCTCACGAAATAAGAAACGGAATTCTTTATCTAAAAGGAGGGGATTTGAGCGAAGAATTGAGGCATTATAGAAATGCACAGATTTTTGATTTGTCCGATTACTTTGATGAGGACTTTTTTGAAACCAAAAAGGTGGTTTACTTACCCCAAAAGTTCAAGGGGTCATGAATCTTTGCCTATGGTATTATTCCGAACGAAGAGAGCAACTGAATAGATTTTCTTCTTCGTTCGGAATTATATAGTTCAATTTTTTATTGTGCAGCACTCCATGGCGGTACCACATCGTTAGATCTGGCATAAGCGATTAGTTGCCCCTTATGCTCACCGTTGTGCTCCATAATGACCAAAAGACCAGCCAGTTTATTGAATTTGGCAAAACCAAAATCAACTTCTTCGCCAAATTCCCCACTTTCGACCTTGGTTACTACATCCAAGGCAAATTCATTTGATTTTTTTAGTGCTGCGATAATATTTTCCTTACCGGTAATTTTTGATAAGTTCATCATATCAACATCATCAGGTGGGGCAATACCTATCTTCGCACCTAAAAAATAATTTCCTCCCGCGACGTGTAATAGTGCCTCACCAACTGAGTTTACTCCTTCCATCGGGCGCCAATCATATTGACTTTCTGAAAAAGCTTCAGCCAATTGAATAACTTGGCCCTGGTTTTGTTGCAAGATGCCTTTAATGGTACCTTGTACCATCATGTCGTCTTGAGCCGTCGCGACCCCTAGTGATAGTAAACCGATAACTAATAGTAATTTCCTCATTTTTATTGATTTAAGTGTTTTTTCAAATGTACTGATTATTTGTTCTCTAGAGTTTTATGTTTGCGTTTGCGTTTTTCTTTGTAAAAGCTTTTGTCGGCGACGTAAATCGTTTTGTGAACGATACAGAATTCCCTTTCGCCCGATTTATCGGTCAAAGTGGTCGATTTCACAATTTCAATTTCTCTGTCTTGTGCTACTCCGGCTTTGATTTCGTTCAATTCTTCTTCCCGAAAATGAAAACGGGCATACAAATTTTCATTTGCTGGACGTTTGAATTTGATTTCTGCGCTTTTGTCCCAAACTACATAGGCGTCACCTATAAGATTCATTAATTGCACCATGGGTATAGGGTCTACAGCGGCAAACATGCTGCCTCCGAAAATGGTGCCCACATAATTTTTGTTCTTCCAGTTGATAGGAAGCTTAACCACAATTTCAGACAAATCAGCACTGGCCCTAATAACTCGGGCCGTAGTACGTCGATACATAGGTGACCAGTTGAAACCGAATTTAAATAGCGTATGTTCAGGGATAAATCGCTTCCCGAAAGCAGCTAGTTTTTGATAGAAAGACATAAGGGAAAATAGAAAATAGTCTGACTTTTATCAAGTTATTTAAACTTTAGTTTTCGCTTAAATCACAAAGGGTATTTTCAGGATTAAAAATAATGGTACGTTCCATGAAAATTTGAAAGGGGAAGTTAGCATCGCTGACAAAACCAACATTCTCCCCTAAACAATTGTATACTGGTATTACTTTATCGATAAAGGGATTGCAATCTTCATATAAAAAATAGGTTTGCCCATCTTGTTCAAATTGTGAGATATAACAATAACGGGCTTCTTCTGAGCTATCATTTTTTCTTTTTTCAACCTCAGAACGTAGCCATTCCAATTCTTTCAATGGATTATCTACACCACAACCGATTAAAGCTACTTCCAAGAAACCGTCGTTATCATCGGAGCAACACAAAGTAAGAAGAACACTCACTATGAGAAAAAGACGATATACCATGACTGATTTTTTATTAGATGGAGAGGTAAGGTATTGGTTGCCAAAAAAAAGCCTCTGATTTCAGAGGCTTTTTTTTGGCACTATCCTAAAAATGGATATCGATAGTTCTCAGGTGTCACAAAGGTTTCTTTTATCAATCTGGGCGATACCCATCGTAACAAGTTTTGTGCAGAACCTGCTTTATCATTTGTACCTGATGCGCGAGCACCACCGAAAGGTTGTTGACCTACCACAGCACCGGTTGGCTTATCGTTAATGTAGAAGTTTCCAGCGCAGTTTTGCAATGCTTTTGTGGCTTCTTCAATGGCATATCGGTCTGTTGAGAGTACCGCACCCGTTAGGGCATACTCTGAGGTTTCATCGACTAACTGTAAAGTATTACTCCAATTATTGTCTTCATACACATAAACAGTTACCACTGGTCCAAAAAGCTCGGTTTCCATCGTAGTGTACTTTGGGTCAGAAGTTACAATTACAGTGGGTTCAACAAAATATCCAATAGATTTATCATAACCCCCTCCCGCAAAAATCTCTACATTTGAATCCGCTTTTGCCTGATCGATATATTTTGCCAATTTATCAAAAGAACCTTCATGGATTACTGCGGTAATAAAGTTCCCCATATCCTCGGGAGAACCGGGTTTGTTAAAACTTTCCAGGTCTTTTTTCACTAATCCCAGCACAGTATCGGCTGTTGACTTTGGTAGGTATACCCTCGACGCAGCACTACAATTTTGTCCCTGAAATTCGAAAGCCCCTCGTACTATTGATGTGGCAACTTGTTCCGGTTTCGCTGAAGGGTGGGCAATAATGAAATCCTTGCCTCCTGTTTCGCCTACTATTCTAGGATAGGTTTTATAGGTATGGATATTGTTTCCGATTTGTTTCCAAAGTTCCTTAAAAACGTGTGTGGAACCAGTAAAATGAATTCCTGAAAAGTCCGGACTTGCCAAAACGGTTTCAGTAATCATAGCAGGGTCACCCATGACCATATTAATAACACCGTCGGGTAATCCTGCCTCCTTAAATACATCCATAATGATTTTAGCTGAGTACACTTGACTGTCGCTAGGTTTCCACAACACAACATTTCCCATCATGGCTGCACTAGCGGGAAGGTTACCGGCAATAGCGGTAAAATTGAATGGAGTGATAGCATAAACGAATCCTTCCAATGGTCGATATTCCACGCGATTCCAGATACCTTCAGCTGAATCAGGCTGTTCTTCATAGATTTGACTCATGAATTCCACATTAAAACGTAGAAAATCAATGAATTCACAAGCGGCATCGATTTCGGCTTGATGAATGGTCTTTGATTGTGCCATCATGGTCGCGGCATTGATTTTCGAACGGTAGGGTCCGGCAATCAATTCGGCTGCCTTTAAGAAAATAGCTGCTCGTTGTTCCCATGTTAAATTGGCCCAGGCCTCCCTTGATTCCAACCCATTGTCAATAGCCTTCTGAACATGCTTTTTTTCAGCGGTATGATAGTGCCCTACCACATGTTGATGTTGGTGTGGGGGAGACATTGGTTTGGTGAGCCCTGTCTTTATTTCCTCAGAACCGATGTAGAGCGGAACTTCTATTGAGCTATTATAAAATTCCTTATACTGTTCAAGTACGTCTTTCCTTTCGGGAGAGCCTGGTGCATACCCTTTTACGGGCTCATTCATTGCCGTTGGAACTTGAAAAAAACCTTTACCCATTGCGGAGTTATTTTGATGATTGTTAATTTCCGCAAAAGTAACGAAACCGTTTTCGAAAGAAAAAGGAAAAGCTAGTTAGTTCAATGCAAAAGGGGCCGCTAATTTAAAAGTGGGGACTTCAACTTGAATATGTTCGGAAGTAGATAAATTGGTCATGTCGTAATGTCCTTTCATGGCCCCTATGGGCGAGGCCAAAAGACAGCCTGAACTGTAGGTGTGCGATTTGCCAGGTTTGATGACCGGTTTTTTTCCGATAACACCTTCTCCGTCGATTGTTTCCAATTCTTTAAGGGAGTCAAAAACCTCCCAATGTCTGGAAAGAAGTTGAACGGCCTCTTCCCCTTGATTTTCAATGGTAATGGTATACCCAAAGGCATAATGCATTTTATAGTTTTTGAAGAATGTACCTTCAAAAGTGGTCTGTACGGAGACTTTAATTCCTTTGGTAACCTGTGTAATCATATTCAATAGGTAAAAACACTTCCTGTAAACAGCATCACCACACAAATTAGGGCTAAAAAGAGAAACACTGAATTCAAGAACAAATACTTTATTATGGTTTTAAAAATTCCTTGGCCGTAAAATTTTCTCATGGCTTGAAACAGATACACGGAAAAAACCGCAAATGCTATCCAAGCCGTCGCCGTTTTAAAAAGGGCATCAATTATCCAGCTAAGGACAAGCAAGATAAACAATAGTGACTGGTTGTGGAAGCTGAAGATTAAATGATCGGTATAGGTATAGCTTTTTCGGATGTAAACCAAAAAAATGAAAACCGTAAAGACGGGGAGAAAAAAGAAGATGACCAAAGGAAGCTTTGCAATGGTATTGTTCAAGTAGGTACCCGGTTGTGCAATGGCCTTTAGGGTGCTTTTCGAACTATTAAAGGCCAATTTGTTCCTCCAGGTTTCATTTGCCCCATATTTTTTCTTGGCATCTTCAAATGTCTAAATGGAGTCTTTTTGTAAATACGTAAAGAAAAACTCCGCCCTTTCCCCAAGGCTTGCCCCATCATTTTGCAGTTGGGCCAGAAAACCCTTTGGGTTAGCCAACATGAACGAATCTTTTCTGACCTGCGCGTCCATACCGTCTTGTATTATGGTTTGTAAGGTATCTATATTTTGAATCCCCGGGATTTTAATTTTTTTCAGGTTCTCCAAAGAATCAATTTGTGCTTTGGCAGTCTTAATTTTTTCCGCTCGGGCAATACTATCATTCTCTTCGGTATCAGTTTCAAAACTAAAGCTAAGTGGCCCTGTTCTTTCAATTTTGTCTTCCAAGCGCAAATCATCTAAATCGGAAAGTTGGCTATCGTATGTGACCATTAGAAAATAAAGGAAGGCCAAACTCAATAAAAATCGAAAAGGATTGGTGTACGATACCCTTTTGCCATTGATGTAGTTTCTGGTTATGGTGCCAGGCCTGACCAACATGGTATAAAGGGTCAGCAATAATTTGGAATCGTAGTTGAGAAAGTTGGATAGAAACTCATCCATAAAATCTCGTAACACCAACTTTTTTGTACTATTTGCCTGACCACAGTTGGAACAAAACCTATCGTTAACATCTAAAATATGCCCACAATTGCGACATTCAGTGCTCCTAAATTGAAGTTCGTAGCGCTTTTTCTTTATTAAACCCTTGCCCATTGGAGAATGGTTTCGGATAAAGATAATTTAATTGCTGATATTTCTCGAGTTGACCGTACCTACCCCAATGATGCTATCAAACATCTCACCAAAATCCCTGTAGTACACCAAAATCAAATAATTGTTCTCGGTAAAATGAAAATTGCCACTGATGGCATTTAGGTCCACCACATCATCCTCTGTTTTTACGGCATATTTGTAGTTATAAAAACCCTGTTTAAAAAGGTGTTCCAACTCCATATTTCCTGTTTCGGCATTATAGGTCATTTTGTTTTCTTCATTCAAATCGTAATTATTGAATTTGCCAAAAACATAAACATCGTCGAGCCCTAAGGCAGGGTCGTAGGGTAAGCTGAAGTGGACCTTGGTGTATTCTGCCTCCCTTGCATTATCATCTCCCTGAAGCGTGCGAACCACAAAATCCCCGTTGATGTCCGGAAAAAAAGTGTATTCATCGTTCGTGCGAAAATCATTGGTAAAAAGATAATGGTGATAAAGTTCTTCCAGTTCAATTTTCGAGATGGCAAAGGTGGGCGCACGCAAGTCCTTAGTGTCAAAATTTAAGAACTCGTTTCCGCCATAAAAACTGGTTTCTTGGTCATAGCGGTACACAAGTTCATTACCGATGGTAAACTGTGGCCTAACATTGTAGCGTGCCGTGGGCCAAAAATAATTCTGAAAGATGGCCACTTTAATTTCTTGCTTAGGGTTGACAATAGGAAACCCAGCCGTGTTGATGGTAAACTGTACGACTTGTTTTTCGTTTAAAAATTCAAAATCACGTGAGCGTTTTGTTGTTCCACCCACATTGACCAAACTTTTGAATACAACAAACCTTCTTGAAAACTGAAGTTCGTTATTCGTATTATAAATTTCTAGAATGAAGTTGCCCGTCACCTTGAGTGAGACTTCATTGTTTGGAATGGTCAATCGATAGTTTGAAAAGGGTTGTAAAGTGGTCAGGCTATTGCCATAATCAATAATACGCTGATTGTCGACCCCATCCAAATATTGTGATTTAAGCAGTTGGGAAGGGGTCCAGTCATAATCGCAATGTACAATTCGATAATAATAGTCTTGTTCACTCGCACTTAGGTCGTCAAAAGTGAGTTGGATTCGTTCCCCCGGTTGAATCACTGGGAATTGATCTTCTGTCGGACCTTTAAAAACAATGGTTTTAATGTGCGCTGGTGGATTCACCTCTTCCATAACTTGACCAAAGCCAAGGATAGGTAGGAGCATCAAGACAAAATGTTTAATGAAGCGGCGCATATTTGGGCAATTTTTGGGTCAAAGGTAAACAAAAAGACTACTACACTTTTTTTATTTTGGTCTCGTTGGAATTCAATTATTTAGAATAATTATAAATAAATACCAGCACATATACTTAAGCCAAACAATATGCGTTTTAAGCCTTAAATTAGCACGGTATTTAGATAAATAGCTGAATAAATATGTCCAAAGCCATTCGAATAAAAAAGGGGTTGAATATCAAACTTGTCGGGGCAGCAGAGCATATCACTTTACAAGCCGTATCCAGTAATGATTATGCAATTACTCTCAACGACTTTCATGGGATTACTCCAAAAATGTTGATTAAGGAAGGCCATGAGGTTAAAGCTGGCGAACCTCTATTTTACAATAAAAATAGGGAAGATATGTTATTCGTTTCTCCAGTGAGTGGTGAGCTTGTAGAGATATCGAGAGGGGCAAGAAGACGTATTCTTACCTTAAAGATTTTAGCTGACAAAGAACAGCAATATCACGAATCAAAACCAATTGATTTGGGTAAAGCCGATGGCGCTGAGGTGCGAGCAGCCCTCTTAAAGTACGGATGCTGGCCATTCATCAAACAGCGGCCTTATGATGTTATCGCCAATCCGGATAAAACGCCTAAAGCTATTTTTATTTCGGCCTATGGTACGGCACCCTTGGCTGCCAACCCTGATTATATTCTTCAGGGAAAGGAACAAGAATTACAAGCGGCCATTACGGCCTTGGGTAAATTAACGCCCGGAAAGGTCCACGTGGTTGTTGGTAAAGATTCGGATTCGCCTTTTACAGCGATTGAGGGCGTTACGCTCCACAAAATTTCAGGTCCCCATCCCGCTGGATTGGTAGGTACCCAAATCAATAGAATTGATCCCATCAATAAGGGTGAGATTGTCTGGACCCTTTCACCACAAGATTTGATAATTATAGGGGAATTTTTGTTGACGGGAAGATTCAACGCCCAGCGAACTATAGCTTTGGCCGGTTCGTGCGTCAAGGCCCCCAAGTATTACACCACTAAAATAGGGGCTGAGGTCTCTACTTTCTTGTATGCCAGTGGAGTGAAAGAAGAAAAGTTTCGTCTTGTGAACGGTGATGTACTTACGGGACAAAAAATTAAGCCTGATGGTCATTTAGGATTTTACAATAATACGGTGGCAGCCATTCCTGAAGGAGATGATTATGAATTCTTTGGATGGAACAAACCTGTCTTCAATAAAATTTCTTCTACAAGGGCGCTGACCTTTTCATGGATGAACCCTAAAAAGAAATACGACTTAGATACCAATACCAATGGGGAGCACCGTGCTTTTGTGGTGACCGGGCGATATGAGGAAGTATTTCCATTGGATATTTATCCTTTACAATTATTAAAGGCCTGTATGGTAAAG
>JBHJJC010000033.1:0-44314 GCA_050042945.1 Croceivirga sp. | reverse complement strand
CCTTCATGTGGCATAGTTATAGTAACATTACCCATAACTTATCTGTTTTCAATGTATTACCAGGGAATTTCGGACTCCTTGACATCTTTAATCCTATCCACAAAGAAGTCGAATAAAGTTATTTCGCACGAAAAGGTCCAATAAAATTACCAACACTAAATCATTGCCATGAATACTAAAATAACGGTTCTACAGACTATTAGACAAGGTAAAATAGGAGGAGGCGAATCACATGTTCTTTCCCTCCTTTCGCGATTAGACCTTGATACAATGCGACCCGTCGTAATCTCCTTCACTGAAGGGGAAATGGTCGATATTCTAAGAGAAAAAGGGATAACGACTTACGTTGTACCCACAACAAAACCCTTCAATCCGTTGGTCATCGGAAAGGTCTTTAATATCATAAAAAAAGAGGGCGTACAATTGATTCATGCCCACGGAACACGGGCTGCTTCAAATACCCTTCGTGCCGCCAAAAAGGCAGGGGTACCCATTATTTATACCGTACACGCGTGGTCATTTCATCCAGGCCTTAGCAAATGGATGTACAAACTCCGCGTACTTTCGGAAAAATATATTACGCAAAGGGTCGATCAGACCATCTGTGTTTCACATGAAAACAAAGAATTAGGGGAGCGCCTTATTGGTCTAAAAAACGGTAAGGTCATTGAAAATGGTGTCGACTTTCTAAAATTCGATCATTTGATTCCTCCAAATGGTTTAAGGAATAAATATAATATTCCCAAAGAGGCTTTTTTAGTGGGCTATATTGTTCGAATGACAAAGCAGAAAGACCCAATGACCTTACTCAGGGCAATTGACCTCATCAAACGGAAAGAATTGAATATACATTTCCTTTTGGTCGGTGATGGTGATTTAAAACCAAAGATGCTAGACTATATCTCAGATAGAAATCTCACCGAAATCATTCACTTTCAAAACTTCAGTCAAGATGTGCCCAATGTTCTCGCGAATATTGATGCGTATGTACTGCCATCGCTATGGGAAGGTCTTCCCATAGGTGCCCTAGAAGCCATGGCCATGGAAAAAACGGTTATTGTTTCTAATGCAGAGGCCAACCTTGAACTTGTCGAAAACGAAGTAAATGGTCTTGTCATCACAAGAGGGGATGATTTAGGTTTGGCAGAAGCTATAGAAAGAGTCTACCATGACGCAGCCATAAAACAACATCTAGCAGAGAGGGGAAGACATCATGTAATGAACAAATATGGGCTTGACGTGATGGCCGATAAAGTAGAGGCCACTTACCTTGATTTAGTATAATACAACCCCTTCATCAAGGGCAATCGTCACTTTCAAATGCTTTTTGGCTTACGGTTCGTATAGAAGCATATGCTCCTCTTCATTTTATTGAAAAAACAAAACATCATTCAAAACTGCGGCATAGCCCCCTTGCTTTAAGATGAAGGGAGCCTTGACCTTCTATTTTTAACGTATTCAGTCGACTAAAGAGGTAGCAATAAAATATACTCTTACTACGCACGATATGTCAAACTACACTTAAACTCTGTCAGAACTGAGGATATAAGATGTTTTCGTAACTTTCATTATTTCAGAAATTTCATTGTTTTGCCTCCCAACGATAGAGACAATTTTATTTCGTTCTGCTCCGTATTTATAGATATTCTCAAAAAAGAGTGCCGAACTTGAATCCATTTTTTTGACGCGCTCTAAGCTGATAACGATACTGTCATTTGATTCCAGAACGTTTTCAAAATAAATCTTTAATGCTCCGAGATTGGGTGACAAAATATTACCATCAATTTCAAAAATTCCTCTGTTCTCTTTTATTTCTAAAGCCATTGGTTTTTTCTTTATCTAATTAATTCTTGTGTTATAATAAGTTCAAACGTTGCATGAGATTGGGGCGCTGCGATCGGCTTATGGGTATGACGCTACGTTCAATCAGCACACTATTATCTTGTATATCAATGATTTTTGTAAAGTTGATGATGAACGATCGATGAATCTGCATAAAAAGTAATTCAGGCAGTTTCTCCTTTATTTTCTTTAAAGTAGAATGAACCCGATATTCATTGGTCGTCGTTTTAATATCGATATAATCCCCTTTGGCTTCAATCATTAAGATTTCACCCATTTTAAGTTTTATAAGACGCCTATCGATGTTGATATAAAGGTCTTCGTCTTTTTGTTGATCTATGGCCAGTGCGCCATCGCCATCACCGACCAAAACAGGTGCAAAAGCACTTTTCAGTTTTAGAATGGTCTTTTGAAATCGTGCCGGGCGAACCGGTTTCACTAAATAATCAACAATAAAGTCATATTCAAACGCTTCAATGGCAAATTCTTTATCTGAAGTCGTAAAAACCACTTTTGGTGGGTCTTTTACCGTCTGGACAAAATCGATACCTGTTAATAAAGGCATGTGAATGTCCAAGAAAATGACATCAACTTCATTCTGATTGAGAAACTTCAGCGCCTCAAGTGCATTGGGAAATTGCTCCACTACCTCCAACTCGGGAAAGCTGCCGCAGAGTTCTTCCATTATGGCCCTTGCCGTGGCCTCATCATCTACTATAATACATTTCACCTCATGCAATTTTTAAAACAAAATCTTCTACGGCGCTCAAAACACCTTCAAAATCATCCTTAAGGGCCGTATTGCCCATTTTTAGGTCTTCTTCATATTTAATGGCCATTTTATAACCTCCACTCAAACCAAGAATACCTAGTTTGTGCTTTATCTTATGGACCACTTTTGCCGATTCTTCAAGTTGCCCAGAATTCAAAAGGTTACTGTAATCTTCTTTTTCCTTCGGAAATTCTACCTGAATAATGGATAGAAACTTTTTTTCAAACTCTTCGTTTCCACCTGCAATCTCCTTGATGTAATCTAGATTTGGTATTTCTGCCATTATATATTCGTTTTGATGGTAAAATAAAACGTGGTTCCAACTCCCTCTTCTGAAGAAAGCCAGATATCACCTTTATAATAATTGATTATTTTTTTGACCAATGCCAGTCCTATACCAGTGGCATTAGCGTCATTTTCCAATTTTTTGAACATATCAAAAATGCCCGATTGCAAATGTTTCGCAATACCCTTTCCGTTATCAGCGACGCAAAACATCCATTTGTCTTCTTGGGCTCGGGCCTCAATGGTAATCAAACCTGTCTTGGTATGCTCTGTTGCCGCAATCGCATTGGTCAATATATTTTTGAACAGTTGTTCAATCCTATACTTTCCGGTATAAAGGGTGGGCAAACTACCCTTGATTTTTATCTTGACGTTATCAGGCACATAAACCGTTCGTTCGATTTCTTTTATGAGCTTGTGCAAATCGACATCCCGAATCTTTTCATCTACCGCATCTATAGTGGCATGCTTTAAAATTCCATCAATCAAGCTATCCATCTTTCCCAGGTTTTGAAATATAAGTTCAAAGCTGTTTTTACATCCATTTTTAAAGTCATCACAACTGTCTTCATATACCCAACTCACCAAAGAATGAATATTTCGAATGGGTGACTTTAAATCATGCGATACCATATGGGCATAATTGTTCAACGATTCATTTTGTTGTTCCAAGTTTCGCAACAGACTATCCTTTTCAGCCGTAATCTCAACGATTTTATTGGTTTGGTTTTCAATGTTTTCCACAAGTCGGAGAGGGTCAAATCCCAACTCACCATTTTGTGGCGCCGTTCTGCTCTCCATAAAAGCCACTGCCCTGCTAAGGGCCTCCAAAACCTTTCTTTGACTCTCCGTTTCTTTATTGAGACGTTTGTTCGCCTCATACAATTCCTTTGAGCTCAATGAAGTGGCCCTTTGAATCATGGCTAACTTATCATCGTAATCACTGTACGATTTGTCTACTGAATCGAAGAACTCTTCCAATTCGGCGTGCGCCTTTAAATCATCGGGCAAAAACTTCTTTATTTGTCGTTTAAGGAGGGAATGCATCTATTCACTCATTAGGGTTAAAGTCATTGTTTGGTTGTGTAGTTGACATTCGTTCTTGCCTGCGAAGGGTGCCATTTCTCCATAAGAATAGAAGCCGGTAATCTTTGCTCCTTCTCCGACAACCTCCATAACTTCTTCGATTTCTTCTTCTGTGCGCCCGGCAAGTACCAACTTTCTACCTACGCAACTGACCAAAATGGCCAGTTCAGGGGCTTTACTCCGCTTATGCATCGCTTGTTCGGCAGCGTTCGAAGCGCCTTCTGCGATATCGTCCATAGTGCACATCATCAGCTGAACTTTTGAATCAACCGGCACATCACCCGCTAAAATCATCGAATTTGAGGCTTCATCAATATTGAGAATGGTACTAACCAAGGGTTCTTCATGTTCGGTTTGTTGAACGGTCAGTGGGTAAAGCAGCGCTGCTTGGGGAAGTTCTTTTGCCTTATCCCCCAAATAGGTTTTATACAAATCGAGTGCCGGTTGCCCGTCAATCTCGTAAAGTACGTTGCCCTCAGATTTTGTGATTGTTCGTTCCGGACCAAAAGGCGTCCAACCTCCATAGTTCGCATAAGAGATTTCCAAACTTTCTCCATAAAAGCCTATGGCCACTACCTCACCCTGTTTTGGGTTTTCGTTATACGAAGTCAAGGTTTTTTCAAAACGTGCACCATCACCGCACAACCCACCTGTTATTGATGCACTGAACCCTTCAGCGGCTTCGAGGCCTTCAATAAGACCGCTGCCATTGACGAAACTTCCGTCAGAAACGATAAAGATATGGCGAAGTTCATTTTTATTGAGTTGGGCGGAAAGAGCCCTACCCATTTTCTCGATATCAACAAAGTTGGAAATATTCTCGGTCACAATTTTAAACGTTGTTTTTTCAAATTCGATGGCCGTCAAGGTTATCGTTTCTTCATATACCCGCGTTTCCATAATCTCACCGGAAGTTGAACCAAAAACCAATTCCCCGTCGGGATATAGCTCCCTTATTTCTTCGTAAATGGTTTCCGATTCCAATAGGAAGCGATCACCAAAAATCAATACCAAAGGGGCCACCAGGGTTTCCGATTTCTTGAATTCCCATTCCCCATTTTTTGTGCGTTGCGCTTGATTTATCTTCATACTCTTGATTTTATTATTTCTTTAGAGTGAAATAGAACGTGGTTCCCACTCCGATTTCACTTTCTAACCATACTTTACCATCGTACCGGTCAATTATTTTTTTGACGATTGACAATCCAATACCAGTCGATCTTTCATTGTTACCGATAGATTGAAAAATCTGAAATATTCTTTCGTGGTATTCTTGAGGAATCCCTACACCATTGTCCTTAACACTAAACTGCCAATGACTAGAGGTCTCTTTATAGCCTATCTCGACCAGCCCCTTCTCTCTCTCTATGTTGACCACCGCATTACTCAAAAAGTTTTGAAATAACTGATGAATCTTTATTTTATCGGCCTGAATGGTTGGCAGTCGATTAGCAGTGATGACTTTTACGTTATCGGGGATATAGATAATCTCCGTAATCTCTTTGATGACCTCATTGACATCAACATCAGTATTGTCCAACACGTCGTTGTTGACGGTTGAATATTTTAGGATCCCATCGATGAGTTTGTCCATGCCCTCAACTTTCTCCATCATCATTTTTAAGTTGTATTTTCCACTTTCATCCAATACATCTTTGTAATCTTCGTATAGCCACGTTGCCAAAGCCGTAACGCTACGTAATGGTGACTTGAGATCGTGCGAAACGATATGGGCATACTCTTGAAGGCCTTTGTTGCTATCTTCAAGTTCATTGACCAAATCTTGCTTTTGCAGTTCAAGTTCCTTCTGTTTGGTAATATCCAAATGCACCCCAATGGAACCAACTATTTTACCTGTTTCGTCGTATCTTGGAGCACCGCTGATAAGCCAGTGCCTTTTTTCGCCATTGGCAATGGTCACTTCGACTTCATAAGAATCAGATTGGTTTCTGCGCCTTTTCTCGAATTGTTCTTTAACCATTTTCAGGTTCTCTTCATCAAGGTTCATCAACTTCAGCACATTCTTTCCAACCAAATTTTCTTGTGATATACCTATCATCTCGGAATAGCGGTGATTCGCAAGTAAAACGTTACGCTCTGAGTCGATTTCAACTAATCCAAGGTTCATATTGGCAATAATACTGCCGTATTTCTCTTTTTGAATCTCAAGGTTTTTTCTGTAGTTCTTTCGTAAGGTGATGTCGTTATAAGTCCATAAATGACCTTTGTAAATGTCATCAACAAAAAGTGGAATATAGTCGCGCTCGAAGGTTCTTCCATCAATGAGCTCCAACTCATCGGACAAAACCAATTCTTTCTTTTTTAGGATATACTCCGTGCGCTTGACCATATGGCCAGGTTCTACAAAGAGATGCTTATATTTAGCGAGTGACTTTTCACAATTGACCCCGGTCAACCGATGCGGAGGAATAGGGATATTAAATAGATTGCAGAATTTTTGATTGGTGAGTACCATCTTTCGATTTTCATCTTCGAGCAACACCCCAGTTTGAAGATTTGAAATCAATGTTGACAACCGCTGTTCTGAGGCCTTCAATCGTTCTTCAGAAATCTTATCTTGTGTGATATCTTCAATCATGGCGACCTTGTAGTCGACCTCTCCCTCATCATTTCGAACGGTATTCACTGACGTCTTTCCCCAAATCGACTCACCGTTCTTTTTATGGAATTTTCGAATTATTGAAAATTTATCGGACTGCCCTTGTTTGTTATCTTTTATAATGTCTTCATATAGTCTAATATCTTCGATAGTAGAAATATCATTGATGGTCATGCGCTTCAATTCAAATTCAGAATACCCAATAAGCTCAATAAACGTTCTATTCGCCTTCACGATTTTTTCCTCTACGACCAGCAAAATACCCAAGGAAGAATTCTCTACGATGACATCCTGTTGCTTTTTTTGGGTTTCCAGTAGTTCTTTTATTTGAATCTCTTTTGTAATGTCCCTAATAATACCCTGCGCGGCGATTGCCTTTCCGTTTTCTCCATAAATCAAACTGGCATTGATATTCACGAACTTCTCCCCATATTTTCGAGTGACAATCTTAACGTTGTAGTTTTTGAGAATTCCTATCTTCAGTAAGGCCTGAAAAGATTCAGCAGTGTATTCAAAAAAATCTTCATGAACGATATTGGATAAGTACATCTCTTCTTTTGTATGATCAAAGCCCAAGAAATCCTTGGCACTACTGTTCATGTTGATGACCTGGGTTTTGAGGTCCATGACCACGTAAGGATCTATGATATTGACAAAAGCACCATCTATCGCCGTATCTTGTTTTGATAGCAACGATTCCAATCGACCATTGGCCTCCCTCAGATGCAAGGAAGCATCATATAATTCTTTGGATTTGTCCTCTAAAAGTCGTTCAGCAGCTTTGCGTGCCTTTTTCTCTCTTATGAGTGCACGTTGTAAAACCTCAATGTCGGTACTAGGCACACTGGACAATGGCAAATCTGACTTCTGTTCCTTGTTCATTTAACAATTTCACTTCTACTTTAACTTGCTTCTGAAAATGCTCAAAAGTCTTTTTGATCAGCCCATGGGCCAAAGCGTAAAGTCCCCTTGATGACATATAGATCATCGTTAAGGTTCTTTCGGTACGTTCCAAAATGTTAAATGTTGGAAGTTCAGCATCTGGATAGAGCTTTTTTACCTGTACGTGAATATGTTCCTCTATCGAGTAAAGGAGATTTATTGGGTTCTTGTAGCTGCTTACCACTTCAGGATGTGCTTTTAGCAAACTATCAAAAAGGTAAAGCCCAAAAGTATACAAGAGGTCATTGACAGGAATGGATGTTGTAGAGCTCAATTGCGATACCAATTGAAGCATTTCTGAAAATTCGTACGTTCCAACAGCGGTATAAGCCCCTCCAGAAGGCAAATCCGAATTCTCTATAATGGTATCTACGGTATCAAGTCCGTAATTGATTTCAACCATTTCCAGAAATTCAGCAAATACAATTCCCTTCATAATACAGATTATTATGAAATAAAAGTAGGAATTGGACTACTTTATCAGAAAATAATGTTGTGAAATGCGGTTTTTTGTTAGGCTTTGATCAGTTCACTGATTTCCCAGTAGTCAAAGACTTTTTTGATTTTAGATTCGTAATCTTCATATTTTAAGGGCTTTATTATATAACCCGCAATACCAATCTTAAAACATTCCAGTAAATCGACCCTATTTTCAGATGTGGTCAAAATAACTGTTGGCAAATATCTTAAGCGCTCATCAGCCTTCAAGATGGTGAGAAATTCTATACCGCTCATTCGAGGCATATTCAAATCAAGAAAGATAATATCTGGTAGTTCTCCCCCATTCAAAATGGAAAGGGCTTCTTCCCCATTTTTTGCCTCAATAATGGTATGCTTGTACTGAAGCTTTGAAATCGCACGTTGCAACTTCATCGATTCAATCATATCATCTTCTATAAATAATACTTTCACGACTAAGCGTTTTTACACCTTACAAAAATCAAAAAAAAAGTACCAAAGAATTAGTTATGGGGGATAGAATGTCAATAACCTTCGGTGGATGGTATTCTTCTATCGATGAAATTAATAATAATTTTCTTACGAAATGAGTAGTGCATCATATATTCGACAATTCCTCTTTTAATTTTTTAGTCAACTTGGCAACGACCAACCCATACGAATGGTCAACCAGTTCAAATAGCCGCTCAGGAGGCAGTTGTTCAATATAAATCGTATTCCAATGGGTTTTGCTCATATGATACCCCGGCACGATGATTCCATCATATTCCTCTCTTAGCGCTATGGCCTTTTCAGGGTCACATTTGAGGTTAATCTGAGGGGGCGACCTTTCCAGAGAAAGCAATGCGAACATTTTGTTCATTACCTTAAACACTAAAGTATGCTCATCAAAAGGAAAGCTTTCCGTTGTTCCTTTTTTTGAAAGACAATATTCCCTTAGTGCTTCAATATTCATTATTTGATACTATTGGCATCATATACAATCACTTTTTCCCATAAGTCTTTGCACTCTTCGATGAAAATGAGGTGGGCTTCTTCCGATTGATAATTGGCTTGGGCCTCTTCCGATTCAAAGGTGACGACCAAGTTATAGGTAAATGAATCGTCCACTACTTCACGTATGGCCTTTGGCGGTGTTCCAATAAAATTAGTTTTGGCATATTTCGAACGTTCTAGAAAGGTTTTAAGTGACTTCTCAAACTTTGCTCTTTCAGACGCATTGTCGGGATTTTTAAACCAGAAATATACGATGTGTGCGAAATTGGAATCAAATTCTTTCATAGGTTCTTTTTGCGCAACGACCACAAGAGGTGTCACAATCATTGTGATAAGTAGTAAAACTTTCTTCATTATTTAATTTTCTAAAAATTGTTTCTCACGGTGCGAGAGTTCCAACGCTGAATAATCAAGTTCCCAACCGATGGTCTCTACAATCTTTTCAATAATCAATACCGCCTCCAACGCCTCTCTTTTTGCCGTTTCCAAAAGTCCGCTTTCCGGAATTTTACCCCGAATATGGTTCTTCGCCTGTTTGTTCAATTCGGTCAAATCTTCAGAATCGAAAGAGTTGAAAAGACCATTTTTTATATCGTAAAATTGAATTTCTGACTCTACCGATAGTACTTCAGGTTGTGGAAATTCATTCAATATAATCATCTTTCTATCATTATCGGCGGTAAGCTTGACCTTTTTCAGATCATAACCGATATGAGCTTTTGCGTTGATCAATACCAAGGCTTTTTTCTTACTGGTCATCTTCAAAAAGCCTTCTTTGGTATTCTGGTAATTGTAAATTTCGGAAAAATCACCTTCAACCGAAACTAATTTACAAACACGTTTTATTCTATCCAGAATTATGGTCGACTGATGTTGTACCAATTCTTTTTGCCTCTTGCGATTGAAAAGCCCGTAAACCCAATACATCAATATTGCCCCAAGAATAAGCCCCAAAAACGTTTCCATCACACTATCCATTTTTGTTTTCTATTTCACCTAAGTGAGTATAATTGAATCCTTTCTTATACTTTAATCCATATCCAAAAAGGCGGTCCATAGCAATATGTGAAAATACAATGATGCCCATCACTGTTAAAACAGGTAAATCTAAAAAGCTTATCCCTAACAGATATAATAGTATCGCTAAACCGCGATGATGAAATATATTGTATACGATTGCCCCTATTTTATTTCCTAAAAGGTATCCAAGCATTCCTATGTCAGGCAATAAGAGTAAAACAAAGAACCACCACCACGAAAGCAGTTCAGAACTCATGAAGAGATAAAAACCAAATAGTAGCAAAAAGAGTTCTTCAAGTTTTAGTATGGTCTTCATATGTTTGTTATTCTAAATAATACCGGGCGACTTGGACTAGCATCATTTTCAAATGGGGCCACTTGAAGGTTCAGCATATAACAACCATCCAAAATCGAATTATCCACATAAACAAACTCTGTAATGGTCGCCTCTTTTCTGGGCACACCCTGAAGATGCCAAAACGCTTTATGCGCCGCAAGTTTTCCATCATCTTTTTCCTTATCGACAGAAGGCAGGTCAATCAACATATGTAACACGCCTTTTTCTCTTAGGTAATGTGCCGCATCCTCAGCCAGATAGGGCGGATTGGTATGTGAATATTTCCTATTCATCTTATCTTTTGTGTTCGGCAAGGTTCGAATAACGACCGCTTCACGTTTTTTCAATCCTAGGGCATACTGCAATTGTTTTTTTGAAATCGCGAAATCATCGCCTATTTTCTCAGGGGCTACCGTAATCAACTCCGCCAAAAAAAAATATTGCTTCAAATACCTGTTTACCGAATACTTTTCTTTGGTAATATGACCCAGGTTTTCGGTATGCGTCACATGTGAATGGGGATTGAATGAAATAGAGTTAAAATTGACGGGGGCACCTTTTTCAACACTACCGATAAAATCACCGTCAACATGCGGCGCAATGGAAGGGCCATCAATATACCAGGCATTCACCCCCTTGCCATCAAAGCGCAATGGAATGGAAATATCCAAAGGTTTTGACAAATCAATCTTGTACGTTTTAGAACGGTGTTGCAGAGAAGCTATCAAGTGGGTTATTTAAATTTTATTTATAAATTCAAGCTATACCTTCTAAAAGCTCAAAATGGATTAGGTCACAAATTACTATTTTAAATTAAGCATGAACAAATCGCTGGCAATTCCATCGGCCAAAAACTTACCCCTCTTGGTGGTGAGCAGTATCTCATCATCCCAGAACAGCAAGTGTTGCTCCACATATTTTTCAGCCTGTTTTTTCAAGTATCTTTCATAGGTTGGTCCAAAATCATTTCGAACTTTTTTTAGGGACACCCCCCAAATCGTTCGCAATCCGGTCATCACAAATTCATTATAACGGTCTCGTTCGCTGAGTACTTCGTGTTCTATGGGCAGCTTGCCTTCTTTAAGGGATTTTATGTATATCGCATTGTTACGCACATTCCATCCTCTTTTCTTACCATTAAAAGAATGAGCCGAAGGTCCAATACCCAAATAGGGTTTACCCTGCCAATAGGCCGTATTGTTCTTTGAAAAAAAACCTTCTTTACCAAAACTGGAAATCTCATAATTCACAAAATCGTGGTTTCCCAGAATTTCCACTAGCAAATGAAACTGCCGTTCGGCCTGCTCGTCGTCCACATTTTTGATTTTTCCTTGTGAGATAAAATGGGCCAAAGCAGTTTTTGGTTCTACCGTCAATGCGTAGGCTGATATATGTGGAATCTGAAATTCAAGGGCAGTTTCAATGTTGGCCAACCATTGTGCATCATCTACCTCAGGAACCCCGTAAATCAAATCAATCGAAATGTTTTCAAAAGACTGAACGGCCTGCTGAATGGAATTTTTGGCTTCAATGGCATTGTGGGCACGGTTCATCAAAGCCAAATCGTTGTCAAAAAACGATTGAACCCCAATACTCAGACGATTTACAGCACTTTGGGTCAACTCAACAATGCGATTTCTTGACATATCATCAGGGTTGGCTTCTAGCGTAATTTCTGGATTCCTGACCACGGTATAATGTGAATGGATGGTTTCAATTAACCCTTCAATTTCACCTGTGGTCAATAATGATGGCGTACCCCCTCCAAAATAAATGGTTTCTACAATTAGATTTGGCAATTCTTCCTTTCGAAGTTCCAACTCCTTTCTGAGGGCCAGTAACATTTCATCCTTATTCTTCAAGCTAGTGGAAAAATGAAAATCACAATAATGACAGGCCTTTTTACAAAAGGGGATGTGAATATAGATGCCAGCCATTCAGTTAACAATTAACAGTAATCAATGATATTTTATTATTGTTTGTCAATTCTTGTGGATTTAAGAATGGAAAACATAATCCTTGATAACTCGTATGGACTTTCTATTATGGTATTGGCCTTATTCTTATCAAGGTAGTCTGAATCCCTTAAAAGAGAAAGCCAATATTTGGTTTCTAAACTTTCTTTGTATGCGATTGAGATTTTTGCAGAGAAGTCCCTTTTAGAAATTGCACCATTAGCTTCTGCCACATTTGCTCCAATAGAAGTCCCAGAACGAAGTAACTGCTTCGATAAAACATATTCCTTTTTTAAAGAGCTAAATTCTTTATAAAGCGTAACAATTGTAAGCGCAAACTCGTATGATTTCTTCGATAATGGATTCTCCTTTAAAGTCATTGATAATTGTTTATTGTTTATTGACTTTATCGGCGTTCTGCTTTACAAAAGCCTCCCATCCTGTGTACGTCGGGCCTACTTCTACCCTTCCAGCATTATAAAAATGGCATACCGCAGCGGCAAGCCCATCAGTACTATCTAAATTTTTTGGAAGTGATTTTAAGGCCAAAAGGCCCTGAAGCATTTTCGCCACTTGTTCTTTACTGGCGTTTCCGTTACCGGTGATGGCCATTTTAATCTTTTTGGGTAAGTATTCCGTTATAGGTACTTGACGAGACAGACCAGCAGCCATGGCAACCCCCTGGGCACGACCCAATTTCAACATCGACTGTACATTTTTTGAATAGAAAGGTGCCTCAATCGCAATCTCATCAGGATGATAGGTGTCGATCAGTTCGATGGTCCGCTCAAAAATCAGTTTTAGCTTTAGATAAGGATCATTGTACTTCTTAAGCATTAACTCGTTCATTTGAACAAACTTCATCTTCTTGTTGACAACTTTAATGATTCCGAAGCCCATAATTTGGGTTCCGGGATCAATGCCCAATATGATTTTTTCCTTCTCCAATTTATCCGCCGGTATCTAGTACTATAGGGAGCCGAAATTTTATCTTAACGTTAATTCCCCTTTTATGTGCTGGAATTACGGTCAAGTCTCTAAACCGCTTCCTAATTTCATCTCGAAAACCTGGCACAACCTGTTCTATGACATTGTTTTCCTCTATCTCCGTAATATTCACAAAACCATCTTCATCTACCTCAAAATCAACAAAAAGGGTATCCTTAATTTCACGGTCAACTTCATAGACGGTATCACTGAACGCCTCCATGAAACGTTTCAGCATTTCTTGCTCAAAACAATTTCTTTGTACGGGTTTGGAGGCCATCTCATCACAGGCCTCAAATAGAGGATACTTGTCCACATCGTTCCAATCAATCGCCATTAACTCATCGTTGACCCTTTTTTGGGTTTGCTCTTCTTTGGATAAAAAATATTGGCATGAAGTAAAAAAGAGTAGTATTGCCAAGAACCACCATCGTCGCATACAGCCCCTAGTTTGGGCTGAAATTACGATATTTTGGAGAAACTGTTCTTCATTCTATTTCGTTTACGCCCAAAGTAATTTGTAACGAAAAGCATTTACATTTGTCTAACCCCTAAAAGAAAAATTTAAGTGGATATCGCTTTAGTACTGGTTGGTTTTGTTTTAATGCTCATTGGGATTTTGGGGAGTTTTCTTCCCATACTGCCCGGTCCACCCGTCAGCTGGATAGGCCTATTGTTACTTCACTTGACCAAAGCCGTTCCAGATAATTGGTGGTTTCTCGGGATAACATTGGGCATTGCCCTAATGATTACCGTTATGGATTATATCATTCCCGCTGCAGGAACAAAGAAATTCGGCGGTAGCAAAGCCGGAATATGGGGTAGTATCATTGGTTTATTTGTCGCGATTTTTTTTCCCATCTTGGGACCATTGGGAATCATCGTTTGGCCATTTGTGGGTGCATTGGTCGGGGAACTCTCAACGAACGCATCAGATAAAAAAAGGGCGTGGAAAGCGGCTTTCGGTTCTTTTCTAGGCTTTTTGACCGGTACTTTTCTAAAATTTTTGATTGCTGTGGTCTACGCAGGGCTTTTTATTTGGAAGACGGTGGAGTATGCTTCAGAATTGAATCCGTTTTGACCCATTTACCAAACTTGGTATGGGTGTGACGCCCCTGTAATTCAAGTTTTGAATACTGTCCCCTCAAAGGGAAAATAGAAGGCTTACTCCATCCACTCTACCTTATCAGCACTAGGTTTTCTTATGCCCTCTGGAAGTTCTTCATCATAATGGCCCAAATAGAAAAAGCCCAAACACTTTTCTCCGTCATTAAGGTCAAAAAACTCATCCATATACTTGATTAGGCCGGGAGAACTCCAATAGCATCCAAGATTCTTTTCTGTACAGCATAACCACATATTCTGAACCGCCATGGCAGTGGCCGCCAATTCCTCCCATTCAGGTAGGCTTTTGTTTGCATCGCGCTGCATGCAAATCGCAATAATGGCACCCGCCCTTGACGGATTTTCCATTAGTTTTTTAATTTTAATTTTTTTGGGCCGTTCTTCCACTTCTTGATACTTGTTGGCCAAAAAAGTACCTAAGGCGTCCTTTGAGTTTCCCATCAAGACCTTAAACCGCCAGGGTTCCGTTTTTTTATGGTTCGGGGCCCAATTGGCCGCTTCCAAGAGCATTTCTATGGTTTCTTTTGAAACCGGTTTATCGGAATATTGCGCTGGAAATACACTTCTCCGTTTCTTAATAATATCAAGGAGCATCATTATTTTTTTAGGGGTTATCAGCGAAATCAGAATAATGGACAGGCATTAATCTTCGAAGGCTTTACGAATATTTTTGATGTCAGTTAGGGTAAAATTGGTGTCCAGGTCATCCTTCGAGCTATCCAATCCGGTGATTTGATAAATTTCACTTAATGAGACATCACAGGTATCCAATATTCTGGTATCAGAACTAAGACTTTCGATGTAAGAAAAGCGCTGCGCGAGCTGCTTTACCAACCGTCTTAATTCTAGGGTCTCTCCTTTAAGCTCGGGTTTTTTCATCACACTATTTTAAATAAAAATACAACACCTCTGCTTATGATTTAGGTTTTGAACAGCAATTCTATACAATTCTTGAGCACCGGATTTCTGTTTTCCTTCTTCCAAACCACTGAGAGAACGGCACGTTGTGATATCTTTTTTAATTCAATAAATTTCACCTTCATCTGAAAACCATGTTTCAATGAAGTAGGCACAATAGCGATACCCAATCCATTTTCCACCAGTTTAAAAATGGTCTGTGCGTGAACTGACTTGTGCGAAATATAGGGCTGAAAACCAGCATCTTTACATATACTCATCACGGTATCATAGTATAATGGACTATATTCCCTTGAAAACAGAATAAAACGTTCTTTTGCCACCTGATACATTCCTTGAAAATTAAGGGAGTCTATATTGGAATCTATAGGAAGTACCAAGGAAAAGGTATCCTCGAAAACAGGCCTAATTTCCAAGTCAATGGGTACATGACCAAGTCGAACAAAACCTAGATCAAGTTCTCCCTTCATTAAAGAATTGATCTGTGCCAGATTGGACAATTCTTCCAAACTCGTATGAATATTCGGTTGTTCGCGCTGTAATTCCAACAATAAATTGGGAATCACATTCTGCATGGCCGAGCCCAAAAAACCAATCCGTACCTCTCCCAAACTTCCTTCACCAATCAATTTGATATGCTTCTTTACTTTTTGTACATGACCGAATAGAAACCCTACCTCTTGTTTCAGAAAAGTTCCCGCTTGAGTGAGGGTTACCCTTCTCTTATCGCGAATAAAAAGTTCCACTCCCAGAAGTTCTTCCATTTGTTTTATTTGATTGCTCAATCCGGGCTGTGAAATAAACAACCTTTCAGCGGCCTTTCTAAAGTGTAGTTCTTCGGCAACCGCCATGAAATAAGCGAAATGACGTAATTCTACTTGATAATTTTCAGTTATCATTTATTAATAAATAAGTATTGGGGATTATCAAAAGTAGCATTTAATTTCGTTCCAATATGCAGTTTATGGATACGGTATTTTCATTCGGTGAAGAAAGGCTTACGGGCACCAAGGCCCTAACCATTGCAAGAGGGGAATTACAAGGCATACTCAGTGAGGTCACTCGAAAAAAAATAATAAAAAGTGCAGGACATGTAGCCCATATGGTCAAAAAAGACCAGCCAGTTTATGGCATCAATACCGGTTTTGGACCGTTGTGCACAACATCTATTTCTAAAGAAGAAACCTTGATATTACAGTCCAATATTCTCAAAAGTCATAGTGTCGGCGTGGGTAAGCCCATCGCCTCAGAGTTGGCAAAACTCATGTTGGTACTAAAAGTACATGCCTTGGCCAAAGGACATTCAGGCATACAACTGGTTACTATTGAACGAATCTGCTGGCATATTGAAAACGATGCCATACCCCTGGTGCCAAGACAAGGATCCGTTGGGGCTTCAGGAGACTTGGCGCCCTTGGCTCACTTGTTCCTTCCCCTACTGGGTTTGGGGAAAGTGAAATTTCAAGGAAAAACGATGACTACTGCAGAACTTTTTCAAAAGACAGGACTACAGCCCATCGAGCTTGGGCCCAAAGAAGGTTTAGCTTTAATCAATGGAACTCAGTTCATTTTGGCCCATGCCACAGTGATTTTAGATAAAATGTACAATTGTTTGCGCCAAGCCGATATCATTGGTGCGATGATGCTTGAAGGACTCCAAGGTTCCATAAGTCCTTTTAACGAACAGCTACATCAACTTCGTCCTTTCATGGGCAATAAACATGTCGCCGGACGCATTCGCACCCTATTACACGGCTCTGAAATATTGAGTGATCATATCGACTGCGATAGGGTACAAGACCCGTACTCTTTACGTTGTATCCCACAGGTGCATGGAGCATCTCGAAATACATGGTTGCACTTAAAAGAACTCGTGGAAATTGAATTGAATTCCGTGACGGACAATCCAATAATTCTTAATGAAAACCAAGCCATAAGCGGGGGTAATTTTCATGGCCAACCCTTGGCCATGGCCTTGGATTATGCTGCGTTGGCCTGCTCTGAATTGGGCAATATCTCAGACCGCAGAATTTATCTTGCCCTAGAGGGGAGTCCTGGAGTACCACAATTGCTGATGAACGATACGGGTATCAATTCGGGGTATATGATTTTACAATATACCTCTGCGGCATTGACCAGTGAGAATAAAACGTTTTGTTTTCCTGCAAGCGCAGATAGCATTCCCACTTCATTGGGGCAAGAAGACCATGTAAGCATGGGGTCTATCAGTGGGCGTAAGGCATTGCACATCATCCAAAATGTGGAGAAGATTTTGGCCATTGAGCTTTTGACCGCCGCCCAAGCCTTTGAATTCAGAAAACCCCTTAAATCAGGAATTTTGCTAGATGAAGTTCATAAACACCTTAGAACCAAAGTATCGTTTGCTGAAAAGGACCGTGTGTTTGCCGATGATATCGAAAAGACCTTGAAGATTATCCAATCAGGTGAGATTCCCGAACTGATCGATCGAACGATGGAAACCCATAGTATGATGTGGCATACCGTTCATAGAGAAGCATTTGAAATCTTTTAAAATGGAAAAAATACTTATTGGTCCGTTTGCACAATTGTTGCCATTAACGGGCTTACCCGTAAAAGGAGCACTAAAAGATGACCAACTATTGATTATTTCAGATGGAGGGTTACTCGTTTCCGGAGGAAAAATCCTTGAAGTAGGCCCATTTGATGATTTAAATAAGCATGCCGATGAAATCATAGAAGTCAATCAGCCTTCGATTTGCCTTCCCGGATTTATCGATGCCCACACTCATATATGCTTCGGGGGGTCACGAGCCAATGATTACGCCCTACGCAACTCGGGAAAGACCTATCTCGAAATTGCAAAAGCAGGAGGCGGTATTTGGGATACAGTAACCAAAACTAGGGAAGCCACTGAAGAGGCCCTTGTATCAGGAATTTTCGAACGCTGTAAGAGCCACTTAAAAAGAGGTGTTACCACCATGGAAGTCAAAAGTGGATATGGTCTTTGTGTTACGGAGGAATTAAAAATGCTTCGAGCCATAAGAAAAGCTAACGAAAGTATCGCGCAAGATCTGATATCAACTTGTCTAGCGGCCCATATGAAACCTAAGGATTGGGAAGGTACTGCAGAGACGTATCTTTTGGAAATAGCGAATACCCTATTCCCGATATTGAAATCTGAACATTTGACGCATCGAGTGGATGCCTTTATAGAAGAAAGCGCATTTTCAAAAGAAAACATCACGCCATATTTGAAAATAGCGAAAGAAATGGGTTTTGATATCACGGTTCATGCCGACCAGTTCACGACGGGCGGAAGCCAAACCGCAGTGGATTTTGGAGCTATTAGTGCCGATCACCTTGAGGCCAGTGGTGAAGGGGAAATTGCACTTTTGGCGAAAAGCAATACCATTGCCATAGCGCTACCAGGAGCTTCATTAGGATTAGGGTGCGGCTTTACACCGGCCAGAAAAATCTTGGACCAAGGTGGTGCGTTGGCCATCGCAAGCGACCATAATCCGGGTTCTGCCCCCATGGGCCATTTATTGATGCAAGCCTGTATTTTGGGGACTTTTGAAAAACTCTCCAATGCCGAAGTATTGGCGGCAATCACCTTTCGCGCGGCAAAGGCGCTGGGCTTGGACGATAGAGGAACATTGGCCAAAGGAAAATTGGCCGATTTTATTGTATTTCCAACTGATAATTATCAAGACATCACGTATTACCAAGGGCAGTTTCAACCCAATATGGTGTTTAAAAACGGGAAGCAATTTCTTTCTTAAAAGGGCTACTTCGTGAGACTAAAACAGAAGTGTTACCTCTTGGTCTTGCATAAAAGACAAACTTCATTGTCTCTCTGATGAAGGGGACAACCTAAAAAACTTAAAATGAAAAAAACTTATTTCAAACAACAAATCCTTCAAGGCATTCCAAAAACCTTACCCCCTAAATCAAATTATCCCAAAAATGGAAATCCAGCTCCAAAGCGAAAAGATATTTTAAGCAACGATGAAAAAAAATTGGCCATTCGTAATGCATTGCGCTATTTTCCAAAAGCATGGCATAAAGAATTGGCGTATGAATTCGCTCAAGAACTAGAAGAATACGGCCGTGTCTATATGTATCGTTTTAAACCAGATTATGAAATTCATGCCAGACCGATTCAAGCATACCCCGCCAAAACTAAACAGGCTGCGGCCATCATGTTGATGATACAAAATAATTTAGACCCTGCCGTAGCACAGCATCCTGAAGAATTGATTACATATGGGGGCAATGGTGCAGTATTTCAAAATTGGGCACAATACCTTCTCACCATGAAATATTTGGCAGAAATGACCGAGGAACAGACCCTTCATATGTATTCCGGTCATCCCATGGGGCTTTTTCCTTCCTCAAAAGAAGCACCACGAGTAGTGGTGACCAATGGTATGATGATTCCCAATTATTCAAAACCCGACGATTGGGAAAAATATAATGCGCTTGGCGTTACCCAGTATGGTCAAATGACTGCAGGGTCATATATGTATATTGGGCCCCAAGGTATCGTTCATGGAACAACCATTACCGTAATGAACGCCTTTCGAAAAGTACTTAAAAAGGGGGAATCCACTGAAGGAAAGATTTTTTTAACCGCTGGCTTGGGAGGAATGAGCGGAGCACAGCCCAAAGCGGGCAACATTGCGAAATGTATTACCATTTGTGCAGAAGTAAACCCCAATGCAGCACGCAAACGTCATCAGCAGGGCTGGGTTGATGAATTGATAGATGATATTCAAGCCTTAGTCGACCGTACGAAAAGGGCCATTAAAAATAAAGAAGTGGTATCCATTGCCTACGTGGGCAATATCGTCGATGTTTGGGAAAAGTTTTATGACGAAGATATCCGCATCCATCTAGGGTCAGATCAAACGTCTTTACACAACCCCTGGGCGGGCGGGTATTACCCCGCAGGACTCAGTTATGAATCATCAAATACAATGATGGTCGAAAACCCTTCAGGCTTTAAGGAAAAGGTACAAGAGTCCCTCAGACGTCAAGTTACCGCTATCAACAAGCACGTATCAAGGGGCACATATTTCTTTGATTACGGAAACGCTTTTCTATTGGAAGCCTCTAGGGCCAAAGCAGCTATTATGTCTACCAACGGAATTGACTTTAGGTACCCTTCTTATGTACAGGATATTTTGGGCCCTATGTGTTTTGATTATGGCTTTGGTCCCTTTCGATGGGTCTGCAGTTCAGGAAATCCAGTTGACCTGAAAAAGACCGATACTATCGCATTAAATGTAATGAGAACCATACAGTCCCATGCCCCTGAAGAAATACAACAACAGATGCAAGACAACATCACCTGGATTGAAGAGGCAGAAGCTAACCATTTGGTAGTAGGCTCTCTGGCACGTATTCTGTATGCCGATACCGAGGGTCGCATCAAAATTGCGGAGGCATTCAACGCGGCCATTGCCACCGGAGAAATCTCTGCCCCCATCATCTTGGGGCGTGACCACCATGATGTGAGCGGTACCGACTCCCCCTATCGCGAGACCAGTAATATTTATGATGGTAGCCAATTTACCGCCGATATGGCCATTCAAAACGTCATTGGCGATGGATTTCGCGGAGCTACCTGGGTGTCTATACACAATGGTGGCGGTGTAGGATGGGGAGAGGTCGTCAACGGTGGTTTTGGAATGGTTCTCGATGGGTCTGAAGAAGCAAACGAAAAGTTACAAAACATGCTTTTTTATGACGTCACCAATGGTATTGCGCGAAGAAGCTGGGCCAGAAATGACGAGGCAATCTTTGCAATCAAACGCGAAATGCAACGCTCACCACAACTTCAAGTCACTTTACCACATTTAGTCAATGATGCGTTGTTGGATGATGTAATTTAGAATCATGACCAACTATTATCCCCCGAAAAAAGAGCAATGGTCGGGCCGTAGATCCAACGAGCAATTGTATCTACACGAACAGGTGAGATGTTCTACCATTGATGGGTTGACAAAGACACAAGATCAATTTGCACTATTGGGTTATTGCTGCGACGAGGGTGTTCGATTGAACCAAGGAAGAACCGGTGCCAAAAATGGTCCCTCTGCCATAAAAAAGGCCTTGGGGAAAATGCCAAACCATTTAACAAACGAGCAATTGTTCTTTGATGTGGGGGACATCGTTTACACCAAAGGCGATTTGACTGCTGTTCAAAAGGAATTGAGTACTTGTGTTAGTGAATTGTTGTCAAAGAAGGCTTTTCCCATTCTATTGGGAGGAGGACATGATATTGCCTATGCCCATTTTAACGGTATCAAGCATTATTTGATGTCGCAAAAGAAACGTCCTTCCATCGGAATCATAAACTTTGATGCCCATTTTGATTTACGGTCTGATGAACTGGGGCCAAATTCGGGAACGCCCTTCTTTCAAATTGCCAATGAGAATGAACCTTTTCATTACCTCTGTTTGGGCATTCAAAAAGAAGCCAATGACCGAACCCTATTTCAAACCGCATCTGAATTGAATGTTAACTATGTCATTCAAAATACGTTTCGAATTCAGTTTGCAAAAGAAATCAATACATGGATTCGTGCCTTTATAGACAAGGTTGATTACATCTATGTCACCATCGATTTGGATGGGTTTTCATCAGCCTATGCCCCTGGCGTAAGTGCATCCTCGCCCATCGGATTTTCACCAGATGTGGTTTTAGAGTGTTTGGAGACTGTCACGGCTTCAGGCAAATTAATAAGTCTTGATATCGCAGAAATGAATCCTGAGTACGATGTTGATGGTCAAACGGCAAAATTGGCAGCCTCATTGGTACACCATGTTTTGCACTCAGAATTTCCTTAGGAAAAGTAACCGTCTCTGTATTTAATAAACGTATTTTACCTGTACAAAGAGCTGTTGGATGCCTCCATAAAAAAAGCCTCCCATAAGGAAAGCCTTTCATTGGTTATTACCTATTCGGCATAACACTATCCCAATATGTGGGATACAACACAACGTAACAAAGATATATAAAGAAATATTGTTAACGGTTTTTTTCCCAAATTAAAGCGGCCGCACCACAAATTGCAGCGGTTTTTCCCTCCATACCCGATTCCAATAATTTTACTTTTCCTCGATACACCTCTAATAAAAATTGGTCAAGATACTTTTCCAATGGATCGAAGATCCATTTCCCACTATTGACGAGTCCTCCCATTAAAATAAATGCTTCAGGTTGTGTGAAGGCCGTAAAATTGGCCAAAGCACGCGCCATGATTTTCGCAGTATAGTCGAATGCTTTGATGGCGATGACATCACCTTCTTCAGCGGCTTGGGTAATCTCCTCGCCGTGAAGGTCATTAAACGCTATTCCCCTAAAACGACTTTCATCCATATAATGGCTTTGCATGTACATGACAGTACGTTTGAGCCCTGTGGCAGAAACATAGGCCTCAAGACCACCTTTAACCCCAAGACCGGTCAATCGGCCATCGCCTATGGTCATATCAACATGGCCCAACTCTCCTGCAAAACCATCATAACCATCTATCAATTGACCATTGGCAACGATGCCGGCACCTAATCCCGTGCCCAAGGTAATGGCGATAAAATCGGTCATTTCCCTGCCACGTCCAAACAGAAGTTCCCCTAGAGCTGCCGCACTGGCATCGTTCATAATGCGCATTGGCACATCCCATTTTTTCTTAAACTTTTCCAATATTGGTACTTGACCTTTCCAGGCAAGGTTTGCTGCATTTTCAATGGTACCCCTCTTGCTTGAGGCATTTGGTGCACCAATACCGCACCCCAAAATATTGGTCGTAAAGTCAAGATGCAATAACAAATCATCAATAGTTTCTTTGACTTTATCTAAATAATCATTCAAATCAAGAAATTCCCTTGTTCTAAAAAACGTTTGGTCAAGACACCTTCCATCACCATCAACAAGGCCAACTTTGGTTTTTGTCCCTCCAATATCAATACCGACTACCAAATCCATAGGGTTAGAAATAAAGATTTCTTTAAAGATAATTCATCCACTGTTTTTTGGCGATGTTTATGAGGATTCTCTTGGAAGAAGTTATTTCAAGTACATTTTGATATCTATATTAGGGACTCCTGAAAATTTATAAAGGCTGATGGTTTTTATGAAATCAATCCAAGCAGTAGGGAAAAACCACATTAAAATGGCAAGGCTTATCTTAAACAATTGGGTCTAATGATATTGATATGAAAGTTTAAGCAATAGATTTTATTTGAAAAAATAAATCTTCAATTACAAAATGATTAGCGTTGTTTTACTTCATTTTAGATAAATGAATATGAAATGATGCGCAACAACTAACGGTTGAAAGGAAATTCACTTATCCAGCGAAAACCCCGACTCGTAAGTAAAAAATCATCTTTGGTCAATCTTTTAGCTGTTCCATAAATAGTATCTCCTTGAAATATGTAGTTAAAGTCTAAATCTTTACGATTTATTTTGTTGTAATTAAATTCAAAGTTTTCTCTTTCGTTTGTTGTATTGGTTAGTATCAGTTTTTTATCCAAACTATCTTTTGCACTTCTGTAATAAAGAGGAAGACTATCGTTGAACTTTCGAACTACAATAAAATTCTTTCTGTATACTGCTATTGACTTCCATAGCTTCTCATTTTTGTAATTGGGTATTGTGTCACCATTTATTGTAAAATGGTTTACTTCATAAGCTCCATATAGTTCAGGCTTGGGTGCTTTAGAGCCATACTTATTTTCAGCTTCAAGAACTTCAATAAAACCGTAGAAGAAAACGTAACCGATTAACAAGGCTTTGAAGCCATTTATGACCATATTTAAATATCTATTTTTCACCTGTCTCTTGTTAACAGTTAACTTTGTTGCGACCTCGGTAAAAAAGAAAAATATTAACCGCTTCATATCTTTGGATAACAAGAACAGTGTCATTAACACCAAATGGGTTGACACTATTTTTACTGGAATATCATAGAAGTAGTTTACGGCCATTATGTTCATTGATGTCATCAATGTTATTATAGCCCCAAAGACCATAGTCCTTCTAAAAAGTAGAAGTCCAGCCATTATTTCAGCTATGCCAATAAAAATATTGTAGCCCTTCGAAAAACCCAGAAAAGCCCAAGCCAATCCCATAGGGGAAGATTCCCCATAGGTTTCCATCAGTCTATAAAAGCTTGGTGCCGGAAACTGTAATTGTATAACTTTTATCAAACCGTAATTGATTAGCATCAATCCGATATAATATCGAACACCCACCGTTAGCCAATAATATAGTTTTTTATAATCGCTTCTATTTCTATCCAAGATAGACCAGAATACCGTACCAAGAAGAGCAACTATCAGTATCGTTAAGACAAGTATAAAGTCAAAAATGGTATCGCCACTTCCCGTTCTTTTTGTTGATATAGCATCTTCTAGCCCATAAAGATTTGACCCAAGCCAAACAATTAGCTCTTGCATCCAAATTGTAGGGTACTTAAAAAGAATATCCCAGAACGGGAAAGAAGTGTTTTGAAATGGGATGAATAGTGAAAAATATATGAAAAGAAACCTGAAACTAATTTTCTGTAAGCTTGACCAGGGACGATAGACAGATTCAATCGTCGTAGTGCTGAGATTGTTTTCTTCTTTTTCCATTTCTTAAGATTGGGTTTCCAACTTTTATATGTTTTGCATCTTATCCGTTACTAGTTTTCATTGATGTTTTCACTCTTCCATCCAGAATTCTGGAACCATCGCATTGCCGATAGCTGTGCAATCACCACAGATTCTCCTGGCCACAAAAAAAGGACCAGTTTCTCCACTTGCATTTTCATTGTCCCTCACATAAACATATTCTCCACTATCTATAACCTCAGCTAAAGGCGATCTCGGGCCCGGTATAATGGTTGGGGGGCAGTAACAAAATCGCAATTTATAAAGTAAGGAGGCAGTGGTTCTTCGGGATAGAAATCTTCGTAATTAAGAAAAATTCTAGAATTTGATTGGTTGGCAACCTCAAAATAGCCTAAAACCATTTCTTCCCTATCTCGGGCGTTCCTAATATTCCCTTCGATAAAACCAGCTTGTACATCTGTAAAAATACTATTGCTGGTTGAATTCTTTTTTAAGGCCTGATAGAATGCAAACGCTTCGTTTGATTGAACCAATTGGTTAACCAAAATACTATAACGATGGGAAATGATAGGGTTATCTCTTGGGATAAAGCGCACCATAATATTATCTAGGGTATCACCAGTCAAATCGATTCCTTGGTTTTGGATGATATCGTTTGAGGCATTAGTAGCGTAGCAAACCCTTTTTTCCATTGCTCTTGGAATCAAACCAAAATCATAAGGAAAATTTGGGTCTAAAACGACCATATCGAATTGTGTCCACAGTGGGGCTATAATTTTATATGTTTCTTCATAGGTGTAACGTAAAAAAGGAACCTGTTCTTCTGATAAAAGAGCATCTACAAATATTCCTATACCATCAACTCCTTCATCATTGGTAAACTTTTCTGCGAATACACGATTAATGTTTCCTGAAGTTGGTAAAACCGTATTCTCAGACTGATATATTTTACCTTCATTTTCTATTTCCAGTTGATATTCAATACCCTGTAATGCCTGGAAAGGGCTCTCTGATAGGTATTTTCCTGGACGGCTTTGAACAAAAGAAAATATCTCTCCTGAATCATTCAATATACGCACTGTTGCATTCTGGACCGGTGAGATGGTATCTTTAGAGAAACCCTTCCCGTAACTCAAATAGACAACTTGCCGCTTCAGTTCATTTGTAATTGTGGCCTCTACAACCAATATATCCTCAATAAGGGTATCAATATCTTCATCAACTATCTCTAGTTCTTCAACACATTGAAAAAATAGCAACGAAAATATGCTTAAAAACAAAACTTCCTTTTTCAAAATAGCCATTGGCCTAAAGTCTTATTTAACCTTTATGCTACCAATCAATGGTTGATATATAAATCATAGGTAATACTTATAACATTTATGACAGCCTATTGGCTCCCCGATATACTCCGATCATAAATTCTCTCTCTTTTCAAGTTTCCAAGTAGCAGGTTCATTCTCGGCAAAACAATCATCGATATTCATACTTAACTCCAGTTCTCCATTTTCGTTAAATGTACCCGTACCGGTAAATTTTCCGGGACAGGGTGGATCATCAACAACATGGTTTAAATCAATTGATACGTTTGTTCCATCTAAATTCAACAGACCTCGAGCATCTGGAGAAACACCGTCTAAACGTCTCCTTGGGCGATAATTATTTGATTCAAAATAATCAACACTATATCGGTTTGCCACTCCTGTTGATGTAATTACCATTGATATGGTACCATCTCCTATTTCCCAGGTCCATACTCCTTTGTAACGCCCCTCAATACTATTCAGATCTACTTGCTCAATTTCTTCCTCTTCACTTTCATCACTATCGCTTGAACATGAAAAAATGGCGATGCAAAGTATTAATGGTAAAACAACTCGTTTCATCTGATTCCATTTAGCGGATAAGCCATAAGAATTGGCTTCAAATTTTAATTTTGACATGTTTCTCTGATTTAATATTTATTATTGATTTAAGTACGTATTAGTTTTACTGTGAAAAACTATTGCAGGATTCAAAAGTGTCCGAAAGGTTCTCCACTAAAACCTAAAATCATTTTTATTGATTTTTCAGTTGTTGGTAAAATGAAATCTTTATTAAAATTCCATTCACTTTTTTATGTTCAATAACACTATCAAAACCAATAGTTTAATGATATACATTTTGAAAAAATCTTAATTACAAGCCCCTATTGTGTAGTCATCTATTCCGCTACATTCAGCTTTAGAAGGGTTTTCATACGTGGTACCATTACATCCGCAGACAGGATTGAGTTCAAAGGTCACAACACAACTATCCTTTTTTTCTTCGATACATTTCCCATTGACTCCATCGTCTTCATTACAGCTTACACTGACCAATACCAATCCAAGTATTATTCCCAATCTTTTTCTAATTAACATAACATCTAAACTTTTTTTGTGCCTAGCTTTTTCGAAAATCAAGTTGTTGTTCCAATTATCTAACACCTCCAAATACCTTATGATTTCCCGTTTTCTCTAGAGTATTCCATATAGTCAGCAGTCTTTTGTGCTATTTCTTTCCCTAGAAGTTGTTCTACAATGTGAAATGACAGATCAATTCCAGCAGAAATACCCCCTGAAGTATAGATGTTTCCAGCGTTTACATATCGTTTCTCTGGCTGGGGTTTACCGGTGGGCACAAGTTCTTCAAGATGATTGTACACCTGATGGTGGGTGCAATACGGTTTATGGTCCAACAGTCCCAATACCCCTAATAAACGGGCCCCGGAACAAATGCTCAGAATCAATTCAGTTTTTTGGGAAACTTGATTGACCCAATCCAAAACATTTTTATTTCCCATCAACTTTCGGGTTCCTGAGCCTCCGGCAATTATAAGAACATCAATAACGGGACAGTTATTGAAATCAAACTTTGGGTTTACCGATAATCCATTCACCGCACATACCGGTTCTTGGTTCTCGCTTACCGTGAATACATCAAACGGCTCAAAATTATTTAGTTCGGAGGTTACCGAAAAAACTTCAAATGGGCCAGCAAAGTCTAGCACTTCTGCATTATCAAAAACTAAGATTCCGACGTTTCGTTTTTTATTCATCAATCAGTATATAATTATTTGTGACTAGCGACTACAACCAGTTTTTATCCTTAACAGTTCTTGATTCCAATCTTTTTTATTGGCTTAGTGATAACGTCACACGGGTTGCGATCAATTAAATTTTCAACTTTCCTTTTAGAACAATTTGAGCTTTGCTTGTTATCGTCATATTCTTCTCACTCAATAGCTCGACTTCCATAAATCCAGTTCTTTCTGAACATTGAAAAGAATTCATCTTTGATTTGTTCAATTTATTTCCCCAATATTTCGCCAAAAAAGTGTGTGTTCCGCCCGTTACCGGGTCTTCATTGGTTCCGCTCCAGGGCCAAAAATATCTTGACTCAAAGTCAAAATTCTCTTTTGTTGAATATGCCGTAACCAGTACGCCGTTAATTCCGTTATGGGACTTTTTTAACTTATCAAAATCTGGTGCTAGACCTTTCAATAACTCTGCACTTTGGATTTCAAGTAACAATATCCTGGTTTCAGCATTGTATACACTATTGTTCACTTCATTGATTCCAAGAGCTCTGAGCAATTCAAAAGGTGCTTCTTTGGGAATTGTTTCATAAACTGGGAATTCCATTTTAATAAATTCTCCATGACGTTCAACTGGTAATCTCACGTTCTGAATATTCACAAAAGCGAGTGAATCCCGTCCGTTTCTTTGAAAAAGAACTTTTGAAGAAGCAAGAGTAGCGTGTCCACATAAAGGTATTTCCATTATGGGTGAAAAGAATCGTATCGGATATTCACTATTTTCATTCATCTCTGCTACGAAAGCCGTTTCTGATAGTCCCAATTCTTTGGCGATTGAAAGCATTGCTGAATCAGATAGTTCATTTTGTAACACACATACCCCTGCTGGGTTTCCTTTAAAAGGTTGGTCTGTAAATGAATCAACGATATAGGTTTCTATTTCTCTCATTTTTTATTAATCGTCTTTTCTAGGCACTAATACTTATTCATTGTATCACATCAATTTCTTCTAGCACAGAACTACCTTGAGATTGATCTCCAGAAGTCCATTGCCATGTTTCATGAAGGCGAATTTTCCCACCTTTCATTATCTCTGGTATTGATAAACACAATCCGGTAGTTAATTCACCATTCCTATTGATTTGATGATACCTCATGTCAATAACACCTTCTTTGCGCACTAACCCAATAAGATGTCCTCTAATAATTTTTCCACCTTTATAGCTGCATGTAAGAATATTACCATCTTGTTTATACCAAAAAATAGTTTCTTCGGAAGTTTCAGCATTACTGCTGGTTTGTATCGGCTTAAATTTTCTATTGTTGTAATCTATATTAATCGTCATCATATGTAGTAGTTCACTTTTTAGCTTCGGATACAACACCTTTATACTCTTTTCCAATTTTGTAATTCGATTAGATTTCCTTCAGGATCTCTCACATAAATAAAGGTGAGTATACCGACCCCTTCAATGTTTCTTTTTGAAACTTCCCCAAATTTCCTGCCGCCATTTTCAATTAACTTGTTCAAAATTTCCCCGACATCGTTTACTTCAAAAGCGATATGTCCATATCCTTTAGTATTCGGAACAGCCGTATCCTTTTCGTCAATAGATCGATACTGATAAATTTCCAATGTTGGACCATTTTCCTCATACCCAGGAAGTAAGAGATGGGCACCTTGCAAATTTGAGTTCTTCAGTCCTGTACCTCGATCTAGCCAAGCACCAGACTGTTTACGGATAGGAGGAACGAGTTTGCAATTGAAGGTTTTAATGTAAAAGTCGGCAAGCGTCTTCCAATCGGTACTCACAATATTGGTATGCGCAAATCTCATTATCTATTCTTAAATTTTATCTAAATCAGACGTGGTCAAATGATTATTTATATTTCCCGTATTTAAGGTAGATGATGGTTCAAACAACATCACATGGGCTTCCTCATGAGCGTAAGGTTTATGGTCAATCCCTTTCGGGATAATCACAAATTCGCCGGCATTCAAATGCAGTGTTCTATCCTTTAATTCAATATATAGTTCGCCTGTAATGACATAAAAAAATTCATCTTCGTGCTCATGATGGTGCATAACAAATTCACCTTTGAACTTTGCAATTTTTACTTGTTGACCATTGAGCTCACCCACCACTTTTGGTGACCAATAATCACTGAACTCTTGGAATTTTTCTGCAATCCTTATCTTTTCCATTTTCATATATCTGGGTGAAGTCTTTAATCGATTACTTCAGTTTTTGGTTGGTGCTTGATTTTAAAATTGCAGGAGTTGGCGATGAAGCAGAATTGATTTGCTTTTTCATGCAGACTGTTAGCTTTATCAATCATATCTGCATTTTCTATTTTCACACGTGGATGAAGGGTGACTTCAGTAAAATGCCCACTACCTGTTTTATCTTCTTCCATAACTCCCATAGCATGGTCTAGATATTCCAAAACAACAATGTCATTTATTGAACATAAATGCAAAAACCATAACATGTGACAATTTGAAATAGAAGCCAGGAATAATTCTTCTGGATTATAGCGTGAGGCGTCTCCGCGGAAAGAGGGGTCTGAAGATCCTAAAATGGAATGCTGTTTTCCATCAATAGTGACACGATGATTCCTGCTATATGATTTGTAGTCTTTGGTGCCGTTATTCAGGTTTCCTGTCCACTCCAAGAATGTTTTGTAGTGATGTTGTTTCATTTCTGGTTTTTTTAAGTTCTTCCGCAATACGTTCCCCAAAAGATGCTTCGTAAAGATTGGACTCCAAGCGCTCTAGATGTTCCATAATCTGAGTGTTTTCGTCAAGGAGCTCTAACATTACTTTTTTTCCAATCTCCCATATTTTGGTAAATAAGGGTAAGTTCTCTTTTGCTTTTTTGGTCAGTATAAAAATGGTTTTTCTCTTATCAATGGTGTCTTTCTCGCTTTGTAGATAACCCTTGGCAATCATTTTATTTGTAATGGTCATTACAGACTGGTGTGTAAATCTCAGTCTTTCCGCTATTTCCATTACAGAAGCATGGGGTCTTTCTTTAACTATTAACAGTACCAGGTACCAGTTGGGTTCTGTATCTATTTGCAAGTTTCGATACATGGCCCTTAGACTATGGGACATATGATCACTGATTCGCTTTAATCTAGTATCAAGATTGGCATAACCCAAATGCTTAACCAAGTCGTTGTTCATGATGAATATTTTGTCTAATATATAAAAAACGCAGTTAACTGCGTAAAATTTATATTTTTGATTTTTTTATTATCCATTCCATCAACTCCTTTTTATTAATTCTATCCCAAATTGATTGTGTATTTTTTCTTGTGTTTTGTTATCATTAGTATATAGAATCATGAGTTCGGTATTTTCGTTCATTTTATTAAATATTGGTTTTATAGTATACTATCATTTTTATTCAGGGTTACATCGAATCCGTCACTATCAAAGAATCTCAAAAAAATCATGATTGTGACCGATATATAGCCATATTCATTTGAATATGTGATTCACAAAACTACCTGAATCAAGAAAAAAAGAGTACGACTAAAAAAAAGTGAACTGATTTATTTGAGAAAAAGTCAATTCGATAAATGAATCTTTCGAATTCAACCCCAGAAACCATTAAATACATCTATTTTGATTTTCTAACCGAAATTGTTTCGGCGTTTTACCTATATGTTTCTTGAACGCTCGATGGAAGGCAGATTTCGAGTTAAAACCTACTTCATATTGGATGTCTGAAACATGTGTTGATTTACGTCTAGGATTTTGATTGTCATTTCAATTCTATACTCATTGATAAAATCGAAAAAATGTTTTACAAATAGGTTTCAATGATAATGAACTTTGGAGTATAAATGACCAAAAAAGGGACAGGGGATGAAAAAGTTTTGAATGTCTTTATCTTATTGATAATTGGTTTTATGGTACACTGCATTTCTTCTTTAAGCTTACAATGACCAAAGCATATATTCTTATTTTTTCAAACTGTTTGCCATATCCATTAACTTTTTCGCTTTCTCCTTATCCCCTAATTTTAAATATGCATCAGCTAAGTTTTTCCATGCAATTGAAGAATTTGGAAATAACCTGGTGACAAAAGAGAAAACCCCAATACCTGCTTGAATGGCCGGTGGCCTGCCACTCCCAACCAAATGATGCCCTGCTTTGGTTATCTCAGTTTCAAAATCAAAAAAATCATATCTTGAATCTTCAAGCATTGTAGGAACTTTTTGATCTAACTCTTGTATCTCACCCCTTACAAACATGTCAGTAATAAATCTCATCGGATTGGGTATAAAATCCCTATCCGAAAAAGCCAGGGCCGCCTCTAATACAGGGTCACTATTTGTAGCATAGTCCTCAAAACTTAATTCTATTGGAATAGATGGTGCCAACCATTCTGCATTTTGCCATGCTGGTTTATCTTGCCACCATGCAAATGACAAATAGACGGGATGCCCGGTATTGGGTAAAACCACCGGTCGACTATCTCCGTAAAAGTTGATATTTTCTGAAGTGGGTTCTCCCAAAAATATGGCGTTCGTGTAGTTGTGCAACTCATTAACCAAATTTTGACAGGCTGAAAATGTCCTCCTACCAATGATTACAAAAAGGCTCCCTACCCTGTTTATTTTCTTTTCTTCAATGATTTTCGTCAAGAGCGTCCTATTTTTAAAGTTGTTACCTCCTCCATTCAAGCGTACATCGATGATTAATTTTTCGACTTCATTCTTATCAATGAAATTAAAAAGGCGCGCATAAAAAGATTCCATCTTCTCATTAGGGTCATCTTCAATCTGGCTCAGTCGCACAAATACCGCCTTTTCTTCTGGTAGAAACTTGAAGAAATACACTTTGTCCAACTCCTCTAGATATAGTGGAGTAGTATTTTGTATTCTTGCTGCTAACCAGTCCTCATCTTGCAATACATAACCATATCTTGAGGGTACAACTTCACCTACCGGTAATGCTTTAAATAACTGTTTAAAGGTCTTGCCGTCTTTCTCTAAAGTAAACTCAACCGAGTTTTGAAGTTTACTGGTAATTCCTTGGGCATGCAAAATTTCCATTATTCCCAACATGTTGATTCCCCTACCCTTAAAAAATTGGGTATTCTCCGCACTTACCACCGGGTATATTTTTTTCAAGGCATCACTAATACTTACACCATTGACTTCCAAAACCCTGGCCCCCAGAGCCTCTTTATACTCCCGGTGTACACCCTGAAGATAAATCCCATCAGAAAACTGGTATAGGTTCAATGGCAGAAAGTGAAATTTAAAAGGTTCCAGATTATATCCAACAGCCATATGGCCGTACTTAAATAGTCCAATAATCCGTGATAATCCTACAATTATTTCATGAGGTGCTAAGTCTGGAATAAGACCATACAATTTCTCAACCTCAACATCGAAAGTTTCTTTTGTTGTTTTGACAAATAAAAAAGGGTACTCTTCGTGTATTGTTCTTTGTAAGAACCTTAGGTCGTTCTGCCAGTCCTTTACTGTTGGTATTTGTTGTGCTGTCATCTGCAAACAGCACAGGGCGACGAATAGAAATCTCATCTTTTTCATGATTTATGGTATTTAATTTTTTCAGCCAAAAAGGTGGAGAAATAGTTAACTCCTATTTTTATCACCTCTTCGTCAACTTCAAATGCTGACGTATGTGGCATGGCGTATATATCTTTTTCCTTATTTGAAGCTCCCAATAAAAACATCACCCCAGGCACTTCATATTGATAGTAAATAAAGTCTTCATTGGAATACGGTACTTGACCATAAAATCGGTTCACTTTTTCTTCACCATATAAGTTCTTAAGTAACGTTAGGCTTTGATTGGTCAATTTTGGGTCATTGACAACTGTAGGTCTGTCAGCAGTAAACGATGTATTGATATAGAACTCCGCATATTCTGAATCTAAAATAGTATCGGTAATCCGTTTTGAAATTGAATCCAGCTTTGTAGCGTCTGTCTCATAATAGGTACATTCAAATGATGTTGTGTTTTTTTCATGAAGAACAGAAATGTTTGAGCCTAAAATGAAATAGTCATCATAAATCGTATTCGGATTGGAGAGCCCAGCTTCAGGGTCGGTCAAGTCATCTAAAGACCACGGTTCGCTATCGGTTTTATGACGAATAAAACCTTCCAACACCCCTTGGAAGAAATCACTAAATGCCTCTTGATCAATGGCACTGTCAAATGTCAATTTAATTCTTCTCTGATAGGCGAACAGCTCATTTGGTTTAGAACTCACGGTGCCTATTTCTTCTGGAAAAACATGAAGGCCAAAAATTTCATCAGGTTTGATTTCATCGAACAACCCGTCTTCTATCATTGATTTTGCCCCTTTAAAAGACTCTTCGGCAGGTTGGAAAACAAAATATAAAGTCCCTGAAATATCATCTTTACATTTCGAAAGTACGTTGGCAATACCAAGACCAATGGCCGTATGCACATCATGTCCGCAAATATGGGCGACCTGTGGTTTGTGGTTAAGCTTGTTGTCGAAAACATGTAGTGCTGCGTCCATATCAGCACGCCACGCTATCTTCTTCCCTTCTTTATTCCCCTTTAATATTCCGACTACACCATACCCCCCAATACCTGTTTTCACTTCTAAACCCAAATCCAGTAAATACTCTTTTACTATGGCTGAAGTTCTCTTTTCCTTACCTGCCAGTTCTGGATGGGTATGCAGGTCATTTCGTATGGCGACGAGTTCATCAAAAATCATATTGGAGAGATAAACTATCTTCTCCCTTTCCGCAACATGCCTGTTTGAACTATTTGGAATGGTCGAAACCAACCAACAAAAAGTAATGACCAGTTTAAGCTTCATAAATAAGAGGTTTGACGTTTTCTTTTTGTGCATCTGCATGGCGTAAAAACGCTTGCATTTTAAAAGCACTCCCCAAAGAGAATTCAAAAAACCAGGCCATGCTAAAAAGAGTGACCAACAAATATTCTTGTTGATGAAAAAGTAAACAGTGGGCTCAAATCATAGATTTGAGGGCTAAATCGATACGGCGGATTTTACCTTTTTATAGTAGGTGTTTGAAAGCGGAATCTCCAAGTCATCGGTAAATTCAATTTTTGCATTTTGTGAATTTCCCTTTATGCTTTTGATATGGGATGTATTGACCAGGTAGGATCGATGGCAATACCGTAAAAATGGTACCTGCTTTTTAATGGCACTGAGGGTATTTCTAAAAACAGTGTGTTTGGTTATCTCATCTTCTTTATAGAAAATCTCAACATAGTTCTCTGAGGATTTCACAAATAGTATTTGGTATTCTTGCACTACTAATTTTTCACCCTTGTTTGTTCCCAAAATTTTTAGTTCCCTAAAATGTTCTGCTACGGGCAATATTCCAAGCCTATTCCTTAGATATAGATAAAACGGTAAGAGCAAGAACATAATTGGGATTAAAGAACTGCGGAAGAACCAAATTCCATGCTTTACATAGTCGTATGCACTATAATTATATTCAAACCACGAATTAAGAAAGATTTGGTTATAGAAATGAATGGGAATACTGGAGATGAAAACCAAAATGACAAATGCAAAAATCTCGTGCTTTACGGTCCACTTTTTATGTAAGGAATTGAACCACAAAACCTCCATTCTGGAATTCACCACATAGAAAATCGAAAATACAATCCCAAACCCAGCAAATATGAGATACTTGTTATCCGCTTCAAAACCATCAGTATCAAAGGGTTCCAAAAAAATCATGACAAGAGCAAGGAAGCAACCCAAAAGGACTGCAACGATACATTGATTTTTAAAATCAACTATAAAAGGTATTTTCTTGTGGAGAAATTTTATCATCAATACCCGTTCTGAGGTACGTATCCTATGAAATTATCGAATATAATTATTTAGAAAAGAATAAAGATGCATCTCATAAAACCATGTATACTATAAATTTTTTATGTCGCGTTTACCATTCATTCGTTGTCTTCATCAGTATATTCATAGTGTCTCTTTACGCTTGAGTACTAAACTACAACCAGCGAACCGCTATCCAATGACCAAACATTCTCTTAGAATAGAAAATATATAATGGAAAAAATCCATAAAAAAGGAAATATTCCATAAATTAGCTATCCTTTTTTAGGATAGTGAACAAGACCATTTTACATCTCGACCTTGATACTTTTTTTGTCTCCGTAGAACGCCGCACCAACCCTGAACTACAGAGCAAGCCTTTATTGGTTGGAGGTATCACCGATCGCGGGGTGGTAGCTGCCTGTAGTTATGAGACCCGGGGCTTTGGTATTCACTCCGGAATGCCCATGAAAATGGCCAAAGAACTGTGCCCCGAAGCGACAGTAATCAAAGGTAATGCAGGTACCTACAGCAAGGTGTCCGATGAAGTGACTGAAATCATTAAAGAAGCAGTACCCCTATTCGAAAAGTCAAGTATCGATGAGTTTTATGCCGATCTATCGGGAATGGACAAATTCTTTGGCTCCTATAGATATGCGACTGAACTGCGCAGAAAAATCATCAAAGAAACGGGTATGCCGATTTCATTCGGGCTTTCGGTCAACAAAGTGGTTTCAAAAGTAGCTACCAATGAAGCCAAACCCAATAATCAATTGAAAATAGATTTCGGGCTGGAAAAACCATTCCTTGCGCCCCTATCCATCAAAAAAATACCCATGGTGGGCGACAAAACCTATCAGACCCTTCGTAATCTGGGAATACGTAAAGTCAAGACCGTACAGGAGATGCCCATAGACGTAATGCAGCGTGTGCTTGGCGCCAACGGAAAAGTGATTTGGAAGCGTGCCAACGGGGTTGACAATACGCCCGTGATACCTTTTCATGAACGCAAGTCCATTTCAAATGAGCGCACCTTTGATCGCGATACCATTGATGTGGTCAAGTTGAAGGGCATCATTGTGGCCATGGCCGAGAATTTGGCTTACCAATTGCGTCGTGGGGAAAAGTTGACCGCTTGTATTGCAGTAAAAATTCGCTATTCAGATTTCAACACTTACTCCAAACAAAAGCGCATTCCCTATAGCAGTGCCGATCATATTTTGATTCCTAAAATCATGGAGCTTTTTGATTCACTTTACAATAAGCGAATGCTAGTGCGATTGGTAGGTATTCGATTCAGCCACTTGGTTTCGGGCAACTACCAAATCAATCTTTTCGACGATACCGAAGAAGCCTTGAACTTATACCAGGCCATGGATAGGGTACGTCACCGATTTGGAGATCGGGCAGTGATTCGTGCTGCTGCAATGGGGGCGAAAACTATCGGTAGAATGCACAACCCCTTTAACGGACAACCCCCTACCGTGTTAGCACACCGAAAGCAATAAAAAAAGATGCAAGACCGCTTCGCCGTCAGATTTGAGATATAAGATAAGACATGAAGCGTAAACACATAAAGCTATGTCTAATATCTAAAATCTCACGTTTCATATCTATTTAAATTGCCATACATATTACAGTCTCCGTTTCGGCACCTTTTCAGAGTTGGAACTTTTGCAATTGGCCCAACAAAACCAAATAAAGCAATTGGCGCTTACCGATATCAACAATACTTCAGCGTGCTTAAACTTTGTACGTGAGGCTCCAAAGTATGATATCAAGCCCATTTTGGGCATTGATTTTAGAAATAGTGTGGTTCCTTGCTTTGTAGGAATCGCCAAAAACAATGAAGGCTACCAAGAACTTAATACCTTTCTATCCCATCACCTTCATAACGATCGGGAAATACCCAATAAAGCTCCCCATTTTGAAAATGCTTTCGTTATCTATCCTTTCGAAACGGTTCTACTCAATGATTTGGATGCATTTGCCCCTAATGAATTCATTGGGGTCTCCCGTAAAGATTTGCGTCGACTCCCTTTTTCAAGGGTAAAAGAGTATCGTGACCGATTGGTGGTACTTCAGACGGTTACCTTTAGGGACAAACGCGATCATAACGCACATCGATTACTTCGGGCTATTGATAATAACGTTCTACTAAGCAAACTTGATGAAACAGAAGTAGCCAATGAGGATGAAAAAATGTATCCTCCCGAACATATTACCGAAGCGTTTGCTGAATACCCCAATATTTTGAGGAATACACAACGGTTGTTCGATCAGTGTTCCATACACTTTGACTTTTCAAAAAAGCGTAAACCCCAAAACCTGAAATACTATACCGGTAGCAAAAAAGAAGATGAAGCCCTTCTTGAAAAAAGATGTCTTGAGGGCTTACAAAAACGATATCAAAAAGTTTCTGAAAAGGTGAAAAACCGATTATCCAAAGAGCTCAACCTCATCAAAAAAATGGAGTTTGTCTCCTATTTTTTAGTCAACTGGGATATTATTCAGTACGCAAGAAAAAAAGGGTTTTACTATGTAGGCCGTGGTAGTGGAGCCAATAGTATTGTAGCCTACCTACTCTATATCACTGATGTCGACCCTATTGAGCTTGACCTATACTTTGAACGATTTATCAACCTTTACAGGGCCAATCCGCCTGATTTTGATATTGATTTTTCATGGAGGGACCGTGAAGAGATGACCCAATATATTTTTGACCGTTTTGACCATGTGGCCTTGGTAGGCACCTATGTGACCTTTAAATATAAAGGAGTGGTGCGAGAACTGGGCAAGGTATTCGGTCTGCCCAAAGACGAGATAGATCTGTTGAGCAATGGAACCCTTCCATCACCCAAAGCCGATAGTATGGCCCGGCTCGTGCTCAAATATGGAGAGCTCATTCAAGGAATACCCAATTATGTAAGTGTTCATGCCAGCGGCATATTGATCAGTGAACAACCATTACAACGTTTTTCAGCAACATTTTTGCCCCCCAAAGGCTTTGCAACCGTTCATTTTGATATGGTCATCGCAGAAGATATAGGCCTTTTTAAGTTTGATATTTTGGCGCAACGTGGACTCGGAAAAATTAAAGACACCCTCAGTATCGTGGCCTACAATCAACCTGAAAAAGCCAATTTTGATATTCATGATGTGAAACGTTTTTATAAAGACCCCATCATCAACACCATGGTCAAAACGGCCCAATGCATGGGGTGTTTTTATGTGGAATCTCCGGCCATGCGAATGCTGTTAAAAAAATTGGAGGTGGACAACTATTTGGGCTTGGTCGCTGCCAGCTCCATCATTCGCCCCGGAGTATCAAAAAGCGGCATGATGCGGGAATATATTTTAAGACATCGAAATCCCGGTCGAGCAGAAGAACGGGCACACCCCGTGATGCTTAATATTATGCCAGAAACCTATGGGGTAATGGTCTATCAAGAAGATGTGATCAAAGTGGCCCATTACTTTGCTGATTTAGACCTTGGGGAAGCTGATGTACTCCGAAGGGGTATGAGCGGTAAGTTCCGCTCGCGGGAAGAGTTTGAAAAGGTAAAAGAAAAATTTCGTGCAAACTGTATCAAAAAAGGATACGACGAAAAACTGATAGATGAGATTTGGTACCAGACAGCAAGTTTTGCAGGGTATGCCTTTGCAAAAGGCCACTCGGCCTCTTATGCTGTTGAAAGCTATCAAAGCCTATTCCTTAGGGCGTACTTTCCATTGGAATATATGGTGGCCGTACTCAACAACGGTGGCGGATTTTACCGCTCTGAGTTCTATATCCATGACGCACGCATGATGGGGGCAACCATTCATCCACCCTGTATCAACCAAGGCCATATTGCCAATGTGATTTATGGTAAGCACATTTACTTAGGAATGATGTATCTACGAGACTTTGAAGACCGTGTGATGCATCGTATTGTGAAAGAACGTGAAACCAACGGTAAGTTTACCTCTCTTGAAAATTTTATTGATCGGGTTCATATTTCAATAGAACAACTGGCCATATTGATACGAATCGATGCTTTTCGATTTACCGAAATCAACAAACACGAACTGCTGTGGAAGGCTTATTTATTATTGGATAAAACCAAACGGATTGATCACCCAAAGCTATTTCCGCCAAAGCGAAATACATTTAAAATTCCAAAGTTGAATACCACATCGTTGGAAACTGCCTTTGAACAATGGGAGTTATTGGGTTTTCCCCTTTGTAGCCCTTTTAAGCTGCTAAAAGAAGTACCAAATAATAAAAATGCCCAGCAAGACTTAACCCTTTATCTCAATAAATACATTGACATCTATGGGTATTTGGTCACTGTAAAAAACACAAGTACGCATACGGGCAAACATATGTATTTCGCTACCTTATTGGATCAGTGCGGTGAGGTCTTTGATACGGTACTATTTCCACCCATAGCCAAAAAATATCCATTTAGGGGTAAAGGCATTTATCGCTTTTATGGCAAAGTGGTCAGTGAATTTGGTTTTCTAAGTATTGAGGTCATCAAGATGCGAAAAGAAGATTACATCGAAGACCCTAGATACGCTGATATGAAAGCGGGGAATCTAAAGCGTTTTTCCTCTTCATGGAATACGGAATAATTTAATATCACAGGGTTCGTAATTGCTTTGTATCTTGGAAGTGTTAAGAATCTGAAATGAAAATTTCCAAAGTCCCAAACCGGTTCCAAATCAACAAAAATCAATGAACAACACCGATACTTTTAAAAGAAAGGTTTCCTTGACAGGGGACATTAAGTTTACCGGACTTCGACTAAAAGAGCCCATGGAAGTTGCTGCCGGATTTTTAGGGGTGAAAGAAGCACTGCGCCATGGTGCAAAAGAAATGGGTATCGTACGCTCGATGAAGGCTCTATTGGAAATGAACCAAGAAGATGGTTTTCGTTGCCCAAGCTGTGCTTGGCCCGTTCCTGAAAATCCATCTAAAATTGCAGAGTACTGCGAAAATGGAGCCAAAGCATTGGCTGATGAAGCCACTACAGATAAAATTGGGGCAGCGTTCTTTAAAAAATACTCCGTAGAGGAATTATCGCTACTGAGCGACTATGAATTGAACAAGTTTGGCCGTTTGACGGAACCGTTGGTACTTCAGGAAGATAAAGTACACTACGAGCCTATTACTTGGGGTGACGCCTATCAACTCATTGCTGAGGAATTACATCGTTTAAACCATCCTGACGAAGCTATTTTCTACACTTCGGGCCGATCAAGTAACGAAGCTGCATTTTTATACGGTATGTTCGCTCGTGCTTTTGGCACCAACAATATGCCCGACTGTTCCAATATGTGCCACGAATCTTCGGGTTTGGCCCTTTCCAAAACATTGGGTATCGGAAAAGGCTCTGTGAAAATTGATGACCTGCATGGTGCCGATGTAGTATTGGTCGTAGGCCAAAACCCTGGGACAAACCACCCTAGAATGCTTTCGGCATTGGAAGAATGTAAGAAGAATGGAGGCAAGGTCGTCACGATAAATCCCTTGGCTGAAACAGGTTTAGTGAAGTTTAAGAACCCCCAAAACCCAGGTGCCATGCTAGGCAGTGGAACCGCCATAGCCGATATTCACCTCCAAATTAAAATCAATCAAGATATTGCCCTTGCCAAACTCCTTTTAAAGAAATTGGTCGATTTAGACAGTAATGGCGGTAATGTATTTGAACATCACTTCATAGAACAATATGTTTCCGGTTACGATGCCCTTTTGTCTGATCTGGAAAAATACGACGCATCAGAACTGTTGGAACAAACAGGACTTTCCGAGCAGGAAATTGATGCCACGGTCACCTTACTGGCCACTAAGCCGAACATTATTATTTGTTGGGCCATGGGCATTACCCAACACAAAAATGCTGTTGCCACCATTCAAGAATATGTCAATATTCTTTTATTGAAAGGAGCAGTAGGAAAGCCTTTTGCGGGCACCTGTCCCGTGCGGGGGCACAGTAATGTTCAAGGTGACCGCAGCGTGGGCATAATGCACTTTGTCAACACGGATTTGAACAACAAGATAAAGGAGCATTTGGGTTTTGACCCACCAACAAAAGAAGGATACGATACCATTGGGGCCATCAAGGCTATGCATGAAAAAAGAGCGAACGTATTTATTTGTCTCGGGGGTAACTTCGCCATGGCTGTTTCTGATACGGAGTATACAGCAGAGGCCATACAACATTGTGACCTTACCGTTCAGATAAGCACCAAATTGAATCGAAGTCATTTGATTACAGGAAAAACGGCACTGATCTTGCCGACTTTTGGACGGTCGGAGAAAGACATCAAAAAGGGGCAATTACAGTTCTTGACCATGGAAAGCAGTACCGGAAAGGTGCGCCAAAGCAAAGGACTTTTGCAACCGACCTCCGAACATATCAAAAGTGAGCCTGAGATCATAGCAATGATGGCCGAAGCTTATTTTCAGGGGAATCACAGCATGCCCTGGTCATCACTGGCACACGATTACGAGACCATTCGCGGATTCATCGATAAAACCGTGAAGGGATTTGACAAGACCAGTGAACGCTCTAAGGGGCATGGGTATTATTTACCCAATAACGTACGTGAACTTGATTTTAGCAAACTGCCCGAGGGCAAGGCACAACTGACCCTCAATTCAATTGTATCAGTTCAGTTGACGGATGATGAGTTGTTGTTGATGACCATACGCTCTCATGACCAATTTAACACTACCATATATGGGTTGCATGACCGTTACCGAGGGGTTCATAATGAGCGAAGGGTCATCTTTTTAAACCCTGTCGATATGCAAAAACGCGGAATCGAAAAGCAGGAAGTACTCAATCTTAAAAGTGTTTATGATGGCGTGGAAAGAAGGGCAGAACAATTTTTGGCCATTCCTTATGACATTCCTGAAGGAAACTGTGCCGCCTATTTTCCTGAGACCAACCTATTAGTGCCTATCGACAAGTTTGCGGATGGCAGTCGAACACCAATCAGCAAGTCGATTAAAATCAGTCTTGAAAAAGCTAGGGTGTAATGTTTATGCGGTCAGCGCCCGTAAGGCAGCGACCAAATAATCAATATCCTTTTTGGTAATATAAATGGCAAAAGAAAGTCTAAGGGCATTCAGTCCTTTACCCGACATAGGGCGGCAATCAATACCATATCGTTCCCAGAGCTGCTCTTTAACATCCAACACCTCTTTTCCATTGACTTCCACCACTTGAATAGCTCCTGAGAGCTCATCCAGTACTGGCGTTTTGATAGTGAACCTTGAATCGTCTTCCAGCTGCGAACGAAAGTACTTTTTCAGTTCAAACGTACGTTGATGGATACGTTCTGCCCCAATGGTATTGTGAAAATCTATGGATGCCCCCAATCCAAGTACTTCAGGAAGATTACGGGTATTGTAATTTTCGAGTCGGCGTACGCTTTTATCGCTATGGCCGCGAGCCACCATAAGTGGTTTTAAATGGTCTTGGCTTTCTTTTTTGGCATAAAAAACACCCACCCCTTTCGGGGAAAACAACCATTTATGGGAACTGGCAGTATAAAAATCACAGCCCAATTCCTTTAAATCTATAGTAAACATGCCAGCGGACTGTGCACCATCAACGGCAACTAAAATACCCTTTTCGCGGGCCAGTTTTGACACTTCTTTTACAGGAAGCACCATACCATTGGTGTTTACAATATGGCACATGGAAATTACTTTGGTTTTTGGGGTGATTGCCTTTTCATACACCGCTACCAAATCGGACACGGTACCGGGCAAAATAGGTAGTTCAGGTCGTACTAATTTTATACCTTCTGTCTCTTGCCACACTTCCCAAGGAATAGTGCCGCTGGCATGTTCGTGGTTCGCCAGAATCACTTCATCGCCAGGTTGAAGCCGAAAACTCCGGGCAATCAAATTCATGCCTTCGGTCGTATTGTGGATAAGGGCAATCTCTTCGGCAGAAACTGAAAATAAGCCAGCAACCTTCGCTCGCACTTCTTCTTTTTCTTCTTCCCAACCGCACCACATGTATTATGAAGGAAAACCATCCAAAGTGGCCCTAAAGGTATCGGTTGCTTGCTGAATCGGTGTGGAAGAAGCACCCAAGGAAGCATTGTTGAAATAGTGAAGTCCTTCAGCAAAATGGAACTGCGACTTTACGGCATCCCAATATTCTTCAGTGATATTAATATGGGCGTGCAGCCCGATAGACTTCCTATTCGTCAACTATTCAGGCCCAAATAAGGGAACAGCAAAAGAACTTAACGTTCCTTGGCCGAGCTGTCTTAAAAAGGTTCTTCTTGAGGGGGTTTTCATACTTAGGTAACTATAGTTTGGTTACCGTTAAAGTTACAAAAGGCCTCTAAACCAAAGACGTGTTTTATTTAAAAGCCGTAATTCCTGTGATGTCAGCACCCGTATTCAATAAATGAATATCTTAGGTTCCTTCATTCGTGATGACACTTTCGAGGTT
>JBHJJC010000032.1:0-55311 GCA_050042945.1 Croceivirga sp. | reverse complement strand
GTTTATCAGTTTTCCAAAAGGAGGGATGACTGGCAACGAAATGGCCCTTTTCATCAAAAAATCAATATTTCAAGGTAGTTTCAAGACTGTGATTTATCTCCCATAGAGAGAAAACCACCGACATAGAACTACGGTTTCTTGTCATTTATAGCCTAACATGGCTTTGGTGACCAGTTTTAAAAGATGGTCGGCTTTAGAGAATGGATTTTGAGTCCATATCCTACGTTAAAAGCGTAGTGCTCTACCCACTGAGCTACTAAATCCAATAGATTTAGACGGGATTCGAACCCGCGACATCCACGACCATTGTTCTAGCCAACTGAACTATCTCAAGCGAATTGAGAGTGGGAATCGAACCCACGACCTACGGTGTAGAGACTATTTTTTGGAAAACAGTCGAAACCATCAAGTCAAGTTGCACATGAAAACCTAATGCCCCTCGGCAAAGTTTCATACAATAGTGACATACAGAGACACCCAACAAGACCAGCTTGATATTTTAATTTCCACATGTGTGGAAACCGTTTCAATGAACTTAGTACCCCTTGCCAGATTCGAACTGGCACTTTCGTCGAAACGAACAGATTGGCTCTAAATGCGCTTCCCTACTTTGAATCTTGTTCATTTCGGTGCTTCTGCAAATTCTATTTATTGACAGGCACGCCATCAACAATAGCTGAGAATCACGTTTTAGTTGCGACTTTCCTTCGCTACATCTGGCCCATTGCTTTGCAATGTCCTACCACAGCTCTTCCTTTTAAGCTAAAGAGGTATTTGATTAAACCTCGCCAGCTACCCACGTCTGACGAGGCACTACTATGAAGCTGATTCCAAAAGCTTCCATTTAATTACATGACAAAGATTCCAATAATACTACGCAGTTATTTTGCGTAGTAAAATATAATTTCGGATTATCTTAGTTTTCTAAATGTCAGACTCATTCTTCCATTTACTGTATTTGATTCTGGAATAGCATGTTGCCATGTTTCTTGAATCAAATTGTCCATATAAATGAGAGAACCAGATGGAAGATTATAATCTATATTGACTTTTCTTTCTTTAATATTTCTAAACCTAAGGGTTCTTGTTTCCCCTAATGAAATAATTACAACCCCAGTATTTTCAAACAACATGCCTGTTTGATCTGAGTGAAATCCCATAGTTGAACGTCCGTCTTCATATAGATTGATCAAACAATTATTTGGCCTGAAGTACAGTTTATTATTAATAGACTCTATTATCTCATTTAGTTCTTCTGTAAACTCCTGATAAGGGTAATCCATTTGAGAATAATTATATGCCTTGCCAAAACTTGCTGTTTTACGGGCTTTCATTCTTGCATCCCATGCAATACTATTTATCAAGCTATTGAACAACTCAAAATGATTTTCTAAAAAATTCTCTATATATGTAATTCCATTCATAATCATTAATTTTTTGATTCATACAGCCATATCTGCACAAGATGAACTTGCAAAAGCATTAGGTTTTGCTTTAAAAACAAACCCCATCCCAAGGATATAGCCCATAGCTTCTTTTAATGCCACATTTGATTCAAATTTTGGATCCGTATTGATATCCGCATGAACTTCAAGTTCGACATCGTATTTGTCAAGAATATGACAGATGGCATAGGCTGTTTCAACAGACATGGCTACCTCTTTGAGCATTCGTTCTTTAGTGCTGATTTTAGTAGTTCCCTTCAGATTTTTGATAAACATAAATCCTCCTTTGCCTTCCCGAAGTATGACCACCACAGTAGCATAAGCAACATGAGCCTTATAGGCTTGTGAGTCGGACCCAACGCAGATCTTAAGTCGATATCCCGCCTTTTGCTCCCTGACTATGGCCTCCTCGACAAGTGTTGTGATGGGCTGGTCTAAAACTTTACCACTAAAATTTCTCCATTTGTTAACTGCTATTTTCATGATTTCTAATCATTAGTTTTTTTGTTGTGGAACAGACCCGAATCGAACGGATACCTCTGGTGCTTCAAACCAACGTGCAGACCTACTACACTACTGTTCCATTTTGGGTGTACTCTGGGACTCGAACCCTATTCTCCCCATTCACAGTGGGGTGCTTTACCAGATAAGCTAGAGACACCATTTTGTTAATCTGGAAGGATTCGAACCTTCATCTCTGGAGTCAAAGTCCAGTGTGCTCCCATTGCACCACAGATGAATTCTGTAGGCCTAATAGGATTTATTCATGTCACTTCTATTGTTTTTTAATCGTATTCATGAATGCTTCGCATTTGAACCCATACCACAAGGGTCGAAACCTTGCATGCTATCCATTACACCATAAGCCTATTTTTCCACCGCGCCTGCTGGCACGTTCACTAAAAATGTCTGCCAAACATTTTCTTCACGCTCCGTCCTACCCAAGATTCGAACTTGGACTGTATGGATTTTAAGTCCAGAACGTCGTTCGGTACCTTCGCAAAAACAACTGTTTTTGCTCGCCACTCTCTTCCATTTGGGCTAGTGGAGCAAATAGTACAGGGAGAGAGATTCGAACTCTCAAATTCCAGATTCTAAATCTGGCGCCTATACCAATTCGGCTATCCCTGCTTGTGTTGAGATGTCAGGAGTCGAACCTGAATCTTTCGCCTTATGAGAGCGATGCTCTACCTTTTAAGCTACATCTCAATTTGTTGAGGCAATAGGATTCGAACCTATGACTATCACGATGTAAGCGTGATGCTCTTCCACTGAGCTATGCCTCAAATAGTACTCCGTAAGGGAATCGAACCCTTAATTCCACATAGAAATGAGCTAGCGAATTCAACGAATCCGATATCTCAGATCATCAAGCCTGAGTTAAAGTGTGGCGTCTTGACCATTTGACCAACGGAGTATTTTGTCTAAGGGACAGGATTCGAACCTGCAGCCTCCCGCTTCCAAAGCGGGTAAACAGCCATTGTTATTCCCCTAGATTTTGCGGTTCATACGAGAATCGAACTCGTATCTCCCGAGAGACAGTCGGGAAGGATAGCCATTACCCCAATGAACCCTATTTTGTACACCTACTAAGATTTGAACTTAGACTTAGAGATTAGAAGTCTCTTGTGCTATCCGTTACACCATAGATGCTTCTGCACGTCCATAAGGATTTGAACCCTAACCACAAGTTTTGGAGACTCGCATGCTACCATTACACCATGAACGTGTTTTATAGGAGCATCCATCGAGACTCGAACTCGAAACTGAAGATTGGAAGTCTACTATGTTGCCAATTACACCATAGATGCCTGTTGTGGAAGCAGTAGGACTCGAACCTACACGCTCCGAAGAGACCAGATTTACAGTCTGGCGAGCCAACCAATTGCTCAATGCTTCCATAATTTGAGACAAGGACAGGATTTGAACCTGCAAAAAACAGATTTGCAATCTGCTGCTTTAAACCTTTCAGCCACCTTGTCCTAGCGATATTGGTAGGGCTCGAACCTACAACCTCAGACTTAACAGGTCTTTGCTCTACCATTGAGCTACAATATCTTTGGCGGAGAGTAAAGGAATCGAACCTTTATCACGAGGACCGTGAACTTGTTTAGCAGACAAGCATAACAAACCAATATTTATCTACTCTCCATTTGCGGAAGGAGTGGGAGTCGAACCCACACGAGTCGTTATCTCCGAACACTTTTCAAGAGTGTGGCCACCGCCCATTGGCTTGTCCTTCCATTTTGTTGACCCGATGGGAATCGAACCCATGACCTCGACCTTAAAAGGGCCTTGCTCTAACCTGCTGAGCTACGAGTCAATCTTTATTTCAATGAACTACATAAAAAAAGCACCTCTTTTCGAGAGGTGCCTTTAACTATACTTAGCATATGTTCTGTTATCAGATTTGCATATGTATACCCTCTCTTTTTGTTTTATTAATGGATTTCACATCACTATAATACTCCACCATGAGTATCGGCGAGCGAAAGCCGAAACACCATTCTGTATTATGCTGTAAACTATTTTGTCTCATGGTTTCTTTTCTTTTATGCCTAATCCTGAATTCCCTAGAAATGACGCTGCAAATATGAAATCAATTTTTGAATTATCCAAGATAAATTTAAAATTAAATAACTGATAATCAATTAGTTAAATCAAATTTGGATAATAGAATCCCTGTCCGCTTTTCAGCAGATTTCAAACATTTTACAATCGCCTGTCTCTCTATTGTTTTCTGTTTCAACTACCCTGTATTATGTTGTTTTACTTTTCAAACATGATTTTAAAATATTCCATAAAAAAAGCGCCCAATTTTTCTATTGGACGCTTGCACTATTATTTACAGTTCTTTTTTACCTCAGAATTTACGGTTCAAATAGATACATAACGTCCTTTCTAGACAGCGACACTAAATTTGCCATCCATCTATAATCACATTCACTAAAACGTGATTTCGGTTGCGTATGTATCTGTTGTGTATCCATTTTGCAATGCAAAGGTGTCATTTTAATTTTATACTACAAATTTGAGATGCTATTACGCATTCTTTTTGCGCAGTACATTTCATTTCTTTTTCTTCTTTCTGTTTTTAGAAGTTTTCCCTTTTGACCTTTTATCCTTAATCCTAGATTTTGCCTCATTTACATCAGTCATAAAGTTATCGTTATAGGTGTATCGCTTTGCCAATTTTAGATGTTGCAATGCTTCTTTATAACGAACTTGTTGTTCAAAGAGAATAGCCTTTTTATAATACAGTACTGCTTTGTCTGAACCTTTTACGGTTAGGGCAAAATTGATAAAACGTGCTACTTCCTCATAATCCTCATTCCATAACAAAAGATTTAGATAATGCGGATAAACGTGAAATGCATTTACGTTTTCAGCTAGAGCTTCTGTATAAAATGTTTTAGCCTTTTCATAATCATGGAGCGTCTCTGCGTAAATTCGCCCCATTAAACATAAGGCCATGGTATTTTTCGAATCATAAGCCAGTGCATAATTCAATGCCTCTATAGCCTCCTCCAAATCATAAGGATAAGCGTCCAATGCTTTGAATATATGGTTGTTTACCAGTGTCATTGTTTCAATTGTTTTCTTAGATCAGTTTTTAGCTGATTCCGTTTTTGTTTATACTTTCTTGTTGTCTTTTTGGGCTTGAAATCCGACCCCTCAAAAACCTTGATGGGATTCCCTCTTTGTAAATTGAGGGTATTCTCCCACTGGTGCTGGACAGCAACTCTTAATTGTTCGTTATGGTGCTCAACCATTTTTTCCTGTAACCGCTTTATCGCTGTCTTTTTGTTCTGGTGCTGGGACCTGCTATCTGCTACTAAAACCTGTATGCCCGTTTTGGTGTGGATGGCTCGTACTGCCGAACTTACTTTGTTTGCATGTTGCCCTCCTGGCCCTGAACTTCTGATGGATTGAAATGTGATATCACTATCTTTTAGATTACTGGGTTGAACTGTATCAATTTCATAGATGCCGATATACCAATTCTTTCGTTTATGGAACTTTCGAAAAGATGATTTTCCAATCCATTGTACCGTACCCAACCAAGCTGCCAAGAACTTCGCCAATCCATTTCCCGTCAATTGAACAGTTGCGGATTGTAGGGTGCCATTTTCTGTTCCTTTTTCTCGATTAAGGATTTGATAGGATATATTGTTTTTCTTCAAATCTTCAATAAAGAACTTCAATACTTGGGCTACAACCCAGCAACATTCAACAGGCCCTCTTCCAGATGTTATTTGTATAATTTTTGTGTCCATTACTTATCCATTCTCACAATTTTTGGTGTAAATGTTCCCAACACCTCAACCAATTCTTGCTGATTATTCATTACTTTCTTTATGTCTTTATAAGCCATTGGTGCTTCATCAATTCCTCCACCGATAAGGATTACATCATGCAATTTCAATTGATGCTTAATATCGCTTCTTGTGAATCGCTCCTTGCACTTTCTTCGAGAATGGAGACGTCCTGCTCCGTGTGAAGCTGAATTTAGGCTTTCACTGTTTCCCAAGCCCCTTACGATATATCCAGGGGCGGTCATGGAACCTGGAATAATACCCAATGCTCCAAGGGACGCAGGTGTGGCTCCCTTACGATGCACGATACACGTTGATCCATTTACAGTTTCTTTCCAAGCGAAATTGTGATGGTTCTCGATTTTGACGACCGCTCTAGCTCCCAAAAGTTTACCTATGCGGTTATGAATATCGTCATGGCATGCTTTAGCATAATCACCTGCCAAATTCATAGCCAACCAATACTCCTGCCCATCATGGGTGTTTAGATCCAACCATGCCAAATGCTGAACATTTTTAGGCAACGGACATTGTTTGGTGGCCAAATAGGTGTAATGTTTGGCAATGTTTGCTCCAAGCCCTCTAGAACCGCTATGTGACAGGACTCCAATGTAATCACCCACTTTAAGCTGCCATGGATTCATTGTATCGGTTATGGAAACCACTCCAAACTCTACAAAATGATTTCCTCCGCCAGATGTACCTAATTGTTTGAAGGCTTTTACTTTAAGCCTTTTTAACAAAGGGATGTCATTAAACTCCGATCGTTCAAATAGCTCATGGTCATGTTTTTTATCATGTGTTTCATACATCCCGAACTTGGTATGTTCTTTTAGAATGTTTTCCAACTGATATTGTTTTCCTTTCAGATACGATGCTTTAATCGGATAGACCGTCAAACACATTCTACATCCAATATCCACACCGACTCCATAAGGAATCACGGCATTATCTGTGGCCAAAACACCACCAATCGGCAATCCATAACCTGAATGTGCATCTGGCATTAATGCCCCAGCTACTGCAACAGGAAGTTTCAAAGCATCATACAATTGGTATTTCGCTTGTTCATCAATCTCATTCTCGCCATAAATAGAAAAAGGTGCTCTGCTATTCCTTAGTTTATGCAACTTAAGTTCAACAGGTTTTAATAATCCCTCGGCAACTTTTCCCCAAATGGGATTCCCTTGAAATTTTTCAGGATTTTGCAATACTTCCTTTGCTTCTTCCAAGATGCGCTCTTTCTTTTCTCTTTTGCGATACCTATTGATTTGCCCTAAGGCGATGTTGATACTGTTATTTTTTGGGAAGCCCAACTTGATTAGGTCTTTCCCTCTTAGTTTATTTCCCATGATATGTTTTCATTTAAGATGTCCTTAATTGCATGTTTTTTCAAGCTCTTAAGGGCCCTTTCTGTTTTTAATTTTTCTTTTTTTCTGTCTGTTAGATCCCAATGATATTTCCATCTGTCCAGTTTTCTATCTGCTTCGTAGAACCCACTTTTTAAAAGTTGCTGTTCCAATAAAGCTGACTCCCTTTCCAATAATGGATCAATGCGTTTGGAATGTGTTATGTAAGCCCTGGTGTACTTAATACTATAAGATCCTTTGGGTATTCTTATGTAGAACCTGAGCTTAAGTTTTTTGCGTTCGTTTCTATATTGAAAAGGAGTACATAGTCTTTGGGCCTTAAAACTTAGCTTATTGAATTGCCTTTTACTTATGGTTGGGAAATCCTTGTAAATAAGATGCTTTGAGGTTTGATTGAGCCATTTTTGTTGTGCTTCTTCCTTTGTTCTTCCCCAAAAAACTTTTTCAATCTTATCGTATACTTCCATAATTGCCGCTTTGTTCTTGTAGCGCTCCACTTTATGGGTTATTACGATTTCTTTAAACCAACCATGACGAATAGGCTTCTCCAATGCTATGTACCCTAACTCCCGAATTTCCTTCCAGACTTCGGAACGTCTTTTCCATAGGCGACGTACTTCTTTCTCCCTTTTTTCTTTGAGATGTTTTGGTTTCAATTATCATATTTAAATCTTCACATTGGCTTCGGTACCTTTTAAGTAAGACTTAAATACGGTGTACAAAAAAAGTCCGAAACGTTACTGGCTTCGGACTCTTCTTGATATGATAGATGGAAATTCTATGTAATGGGAATGTAGTCTCGAAGCTGATGCACAATGGAACCTTGTTCCTGTGACATTGTATTATGTAGTTTGATAAATAACATTGTTGCTTCTTTTAAAATATCTTATGCTTTATTGCGATACAAATATGCAAGCTATTCTTGGAATAAACAAGAAAAATTCAATTTATTTACTTGATTATCAGATAGTTATAAAAAATAAAGACAATAGGGCCCCTGTCCGCCTAGGGCGGATATCAGTTACATTTTATAACTGATTAATGGACTGGGACTTAGGTGTGAACTCACATTTCGCCAACTCAGAAAAAAATTCATAAAAAAAGCGCCCAATTTCTTGGACGCTCTTCAGATTTATATCTCTTAAAAGTTTTTTACCTATTTCACATGACGTGGAAACAGCCTTTCAGCGTCCTTTTTATGTTTTCGGAATATGTAACTCATAGGATTAACTTTTATTTTTCTATTCTTGAGTGCAAATATGCATTGAACACACGAAACTCACAAAAATTATCGACGTTTGTTTCTTTTCCAAGGCGCATTCTTCTTCCAATCCCCCGCCATGATACAACCATAGGGCATTACTTCATCAATAACAGTTCCCAAACCAAATTCTTCCATTTGGTTTCTAACGGTTTCAGCATTTTTATAAGCACTTGGCAATTCGGTGATGTCAATCTCATTTGAGAAAAAGCGAACATCTAACCCTTTCGTTTCTTCATCAAATATCTCCTGAAAAGTACCTTCCTTGCTCTTTCGATGCTGTGTTCGACTCACATTACGTCCAGCGCCATGAGGCGCGAAGCCCAAATTGGTTTCGGTTTTTTCACCTTCGACAATCAACACAGGCTCTGACATGTTTAAAGGGATCAACCTTGGACCTGTGATATCGGGCATAAATTTAGCATCCAATGGGGTTGCCCCTTTGGCATGATAAAACAACTCATTATCACGAAACACAAAATTATGCTCGTTCCAGTAGCGATTCTCTGGGTTGATTCCCAATTTGGCTAAAGTGGCATCATGAATACATTCATGGTTCTTCTTGGTCCACTTTCGGATAATTTGGAGCGCATCCCAATATTGGTCACCCTCTTCACTATTGATGGGAATCCATGCATTTTGCTTTAAGGTCTCTGGGGATAACTCTTTTCGAAAACGTTCGGCTACTTTCATTCCTTTGGAATACAAATTGGCGCCAAAACCCCGACTTCCGTGATGTGTTACCATCATCGTATTTCCTGTTTCCTTGGAGATTCCTACAAATAAGAAGTGGTTTCCATCCCCCTGTGTTCCCAAATGAGATCTTGCGGCAGAAATACACTTTTGGTCATTCAAAAAGTAATTGCCTTTAATCTCTTCCAATAAGTCCATAGGAAAACGAAATTGATTTTCTCTAGAACGTCCACCTGGGCCAAAATGAGTAATGCTATGCGCAGCATTCAATACGTCTGTTGGGTCTGCATTACCAAAATCGGTCAACAATACAGAACAACAGATATCCGCACTATGCATTCCTGGGTGGATTGCATTTTTTGCGACCGCTACTCCTCCTACAGGGATTGTTCCTGTTGGGCCTGTTGGACAGGCATCTGGCATGATTGCCCCATCTACCAATGTTGGGGTCTTCATTAAGGCATCCATTGTTTCGATAACGGAATTGACATTGGTCTCTTCCATTTCGTTTTCTGCCCTAATATTTATCGAAAAAGGAACAGCTTCACTATGCAAGCCAACTGCAGGAGGCGATTTGAATTGTTCTAAGTAGTTGTTCAAATCATCACCTTCCAATTGGTTTTCGTTGATTTGCGCTATTGCCTCCTTAAACCATTTTCCAGATTTGAAACCCATGGCTATCAATTCTTTTCCTGTAAAAGCATTTTTCGGCTCCATTGTTTTTTCTTTTTAAAGCCCCGCTGACTCCTTGTTCAGCAGGGCACTACTGATGCGCTTAAAGGCGCCTTATGATTCCACACAAAGATTTAATACTAACTGCGCATTCATTTTGCGTAGATAAATGAAATTCCTAATTTTCAATAAAAATAGAAGGTATGGCCCTCAATAAGAATGCACTAATACGCTATAAGACTATTGATAAATGTTTACAGAATGGGTATCGTCAATGGACCCTTGAAGATTTGATTGAAGCCTGCTCCGATGCACTCTATGAATATGAAGGACGGTCCATAAATGTTAGCAAACGTACCGTGCAGTTGGATATCCAAATGATGCGCAGTGACAAATTGGGCTATAATGCGCCCATAGAGGTATATGATAGGAAATATTATCGCTATGCAGATGAAGGGTACTCCATGACGGATATCTCCTTAAATGAAAATGATATGAATGTGCTCTCTGAAACAGTGGAAATGTTAAAGCAGTTTAAAGACTTTTCGTTGTTTTCTGAACTAGGGGGTATTATCCAAAGATTGGAAGACAAGGTTTATACCGAAAAAACGAGAAGCTCTTCCATTATTCATTTAGATAAAAATGAAAATTTAAAGGGACTGCATTGGTTGGATGAATTGTACCAAGCCATCCAAAAGAAAGTCGTCCTCAAAGTGGAATACAAGTCCTTTAAGGCCACTGAAGCGAACATGATTACGTTTCACCCCTATTTGCTTAAGGAATTCAACAATCGATGGTTTTTGATTGGTATGGGCAACAAAAACAGAGGTGTGGTCAATCTTGCGTTGGATAGAATTGTTGCTGTGGATTATGATTTCTCAACTCCTTATGAAGAAAACGATTTTGATGCTGATGCTTTTTATAAAGATGTGGTTGGAGTAACGGTAAGTAGGGTGCGTCCGTCCGTTGTCAAGTTGTGGATTGACAAACATAACGCCCCTTATGTGTTGACGAAACCTTTACATCATTCACAACGATTGATTAAAGAATATGAAGATGGGAGTATTGAAATTACTTTTCTTGTCAAACCTAACTTTGAGTTGGAACGTTTGCTCTTGGGTTTTGGAGAATCCATGGAGGTGTTAAAACCAGAAAAATTGAGAAACCGAATTGCTGAGAAATTGAGGAATGCTGCACTGAAATATGGTGAGCTGTAATAACATTTACTTGATAAGAAATAGGACAAAATATTCTAGATTTAGGAAAATAAAACAGGATACTTCAAGAATTAAGTTAAAATGAGCTGGGATTTATTTGTTCAAGATTGGGGAAGTTTTGATTCATTAGAACAAATACCAAATGATTTTGAACCCAAATCAATAGGCAAGAGAAGCGAATTAATTGAAAAGATTAAAACTGCTGAACCTACTGCAGATTTTACCAATCCCTCATGGGGCCTTCTGGAAAATGAATTCTTCTCAATAGAGTTTAATATGGGAGATTCGGAAGTTGTAGATAGCTTTGTAATGCATATTCGTGGTAATGAACTCGCCATACCATGTATAGGAAATATTTTAGAATCCCTCAACTTAAGGGCTTCTGATGGATCAACGCCAAACTTTTTCGATATTGAAAAATCCAAAAAGGAAATGAGTAGGTGGATTGATTATAGAAATTCGATAGCTAAAGGTTAAAAAATTTCAAAAAAGGTATTTAGATGAAATCTTCACAGAAAGAAATTGATTTTTATAAAAGATGTGATGAAGTCCTTTATTACCTATGGGATCCAATAGGCGTATCCACTATACCGGAAGCTCGAGACGAATACTATTCATATTTACCAAAGGTGTTTGAATATTTGAACAACGGGGCTGATAAAATTAAAATTGGTCAATATCTCAATAAAATTCAGAAGGCTTCTATGGGTTTGGACCCTAACTATTCCAGAAATATTGAAATTGCTGAAATACTCCTAAATTGGAGAGAAATTATATTTAATAGGTAAAGTTTAAACAAGGAATCAAGGAATCGTTAATTCCGAATATGGTTGAATTCTTTAAAGAGCTAGATGTTAAAATCCTCGCAGCATTAATTGCCGCTATAACCTCAATAATAACAGTTCTTATTACTATTGGAACCAAAAACTTTCTTGAAAAAAATCTACATTCCTATAAACTTAAAAGTAATTACGCCTACGATCAAAAAAGAAAAATTAAGGATGTAATTGCTCAAAATAAAGGCCATCTGCTTTCTGCCGCTGCTTCCTTAAATGGTCGAATGAAGAATTTGACCAGTAGATCTGAGAATCAGCAATGGTTGAGAATGCATGGGGATTATAATCCTGAAGACAGATATTATTTTAAGTCGTTTCTATATCGGATATTAAGGTTTTATGCTTGGATTGACATTTTGGAAAAAGACTTAATCTACTTGGATACCGCTATTGCCGAAAGCGATGACATGGAATTTGTAAAATATCTCAAAGTTTTTCCAGAAATATTTCATGACGGGGATTTAGTAGAAAATATGGGACGAACCCACGATCAGGTTGAGCATGATTTAATCTATCGAGATGAATTTAAAAATATGTATTTGTGGATGATTAACGACAATCAGAAAGTTATCTCCTTTAACAAATTCAAGCAACTTTACCTAGAAAACCTTAATAGGTTCGAAAAGTTATGTGCTTATCTTGACTGTATCCATCCTGATGAAGATCGGTTTAGATGGGATAGAATTTGTGGTTTGCAACTATTGGTCATTGGCCTGTTGAACAAGTACGGTTATGATTACCAATTCACTGATAAGAAATATTTGAAACAATTAATTGATAGACAGGGGAAAACTCGAATTTTTGGAAATATAAAAAAGCACATTTACGAAAAATATAAAATCAAAAAAAAGGGGTTAAAAATAATATTTTCAGCTCTCGAGGATAGTTAATATGCTTTTAAAACTTAAGGAATAGAATTAGGGTTCCATTAGGCGTATCTATGGAAATTTCACTTTGAATCCTATATTTAGGCTATATTTAAGATTAAATAAGTTCATTTAAAATCCGATATAGTTTTGGTGAGTTTTTCGGTGAGTAATCAATTTCAATAGTTCACAAGTCACTGAAAATGAGTCAAATAAAGAAATAGTTCAGTCCCAGGTGGGACCACTGGGAAATTTCAAAAATTCCCTAAAAGCCTGAAAATGAACTGTTTTCAGGCTTTTTCATTTTTATTGATTTCATATGAAATCAACCGTTTTGGTAGGTCATTCGGCGAGTACGATTCATAGAAGCATCTTACAAACCATGTCAAAGATTTCACATTCATTTTCTTTATTTAGGCTTTAAATGTACATCCCCAATCATACGTAAATGAAATGACTACAGGTTATTGGGCAACTATAGTAACTTCTACAGTCTCACCTTGTTCAAGTTTTGGCACTAGCACATGATATGTAAGATTTGGAGATAGGGTTGTACTATTTTGTAAAAATGTAACTGTAAGTTGTAAGTTATCAGTAGTACATTTTCTAACGAATTCATAAACAATACTATCATTGCCTTGGGAAAAAGATTTCTTGCCGATTAAAAGATTAAATGAATCAAAATCTATTTGAGGTGAGCAATCACCACTTACCATATTCTCAAATTCTTGCTGGGTAGTAATAATGGTAAATGTTTCCTCCAAGTTAATTTCTAAGAGGTTTTTAGTGTTTTCACAATTATATTCTTCTTCCAGACTGGTAATTGCAATTTTTGTTGGATTACATCCAGACGTATAGTTTTCGCAGGAAGAGAAGGATACTGTGAAAAATAGAAGACCACAGAAAAGGGTTAAATTTTTCATTGAAACAATTTTAAATTACAATTTGGGCAAGTACGTATATTAAATAATCAAGAATCATAAGCACAACCCATCAAAGCAGTCTTGACCTCCAAGTTATACGACATTTTTTATACTGTTATATGAATTGTAAAAACGCCCTATGGTACGCTAAAAATGATATGACCCCTTTTAATATTGATTTGAATAGCATTACCTAATTATTTATGGAAACTCTTGTTATTTCAACAAACAAGAGGTTTATCTATCCATTATCATTGACTAAAAGAAACAGACGTTTTATCAACATATTTTTATAAATTATCCACGTTTTTTGATTGTTAGGCTTCATTTTTCAAAAACAATTTATGGTGTTAAAAATTGTAATTTACCTTTGAATATCAGGATTTTTCTATGAAAAAAATATGGTACTCGTTACTCTTATCAGTAACAGCCTTAAATCTACAAGCACAATCAAAGAATGAAGAAAACCGTCTAAATTTTCTTTCCAAAGAACTCAGAAAAAAAACTCAGAATACTATTAATATCGATACGATAAGTACTATTAATAAAAGTTTAGATAGCCTATTTTTAGCTACTTCGAGTAATAGTATTAAAAGCGACATCCATTTTCTTAGAGGTCACTATTTCTATCGTGTTAGCAATTACGAAGAGGCCATGAATAGCTATTTAAAAGCGGCAGAAGGGTTTGAGAAAGAAAATGATTCTATTGGGATATCCATGGCTCTAAACAATATAAGCCTAATACTTAATGTATCAAAAGAATTTGGCAAGTCTCTTGGGATGAAGAAGAGAGCCTTACTTTTTTGCCCCAAAACAGGGGAAGAACGTTGGAAGATAATGCTATTGAACAATATTGGAGCTACGTATCGTGACTTATCCAAAATAGACAGTGCTGCTTTTTACAACAATTTTGCCTATAAATTAAGTAAAGTAAGGAAAGACAGTTTTGGGCTAGCCACTTATCATTACCAATCTGCATTGACCCTTCTCAAACAAAAAGAGTATCTAAAAATGTTACCCTATTTAGATACTATTCAAAACTTCTTTAAAGATTATGTTTCCAGGCCACAATATGAGAATGCTCTATTTTATTTTGCAAAAGCATTAAATGAACTTGAAGAATACGACAAGGCGTTAGCCGAAATCAAAAAAAGTACAGCTTTGATACGTTCAAGCGGGATGTCAATAAATATCTCAGAAAATTTAGCCCTAATGAGCACTATTTATAGCAATTTAGGCGATAAAGAAAACGCTTTGAGTGCACTTAAAGAATCTATTATTTATAAGGACAGTATTTTTGATTTGGATAAGAATAAAGCTGTCCTGGACATGGAATTAAAGTATCAAACCGAAAAAAAAGAAAGAGAAAATCTGCTACTCAAACAACAGGCCACAGAAAAAGACTTGGCCTTGTCCAATAAAAACAACCAATTGCTTATAGGGGGCATTGGGGCTATTTTAGTCCTTTCCCTGCTCTCTCTTTTTTGGATCGGTAAAGTGGGTAAGGAAAAAGTGGAACGTATTGAAACCGAGCAAAAACTGCGAAGGTCCCAAATAAACCCACATTTCTTTTTCAATGTACTGACCGCTATTCAACAAAAGGTGGTCTTGGCAGAAGACAAAAAAGAGACGGTGACCTATATTTCAAAATTCTCAAAGCTCATGCGCCAAACCCTTGAGACCAGTTTTAATGAGTTTATTGCTTTGGAACAAGAAATTGAAATGCTGGAAAATTACATAAAGCTTCAAGTGTTACGCTACAAGGATAGGTTTACTTATGAGATTTTGAACAATTGTGAAGATGATCTTCAGATCCCCACACAAATCATCCAGCCCTTTGTGGAGAATGCCATTGAACACGGTTTCAAAAATCTAGACCATAAAGGAAAGCTATCCATTAGCTTTACCGAACTTGACCCTAAAACCTTGGAAATCAAGGTCAAGGACAACGGCCGGGTATCTGATGATGGCCAACTCAAAAATAAAAGCCATATTTCCAGATCACGTCAAATTATCCAAGGACGATTAGCGCTTTTTGGCACTAAGAACAAGTATCGGCACAGTTTCGAAACAGGTGCGGAAGGCTCTTTGGTAACCATACACGCTCCTTTTAAATGACAACAGTAATCATAGATAATGAAGAGCCGGCAAGGGCCTACTTAAGAGAGATGATCGGTCTTTTTTGCCCAGAAGTCCAAATATTGGCCAGTGCCACGGGAGTGGAGGATGGGATACAAACCATTAAAAAGTATCTGCCTGATTTTGTTTTTTTGGATGTGGAGATGGACGATGGCTCCGGTTTTGATCTTATCGAACAACTTGCTGATGACCAGCTTAAAGTAATTTTTACCACAGCTTACGATAAGTATGCCGTAAACGCCATTCGCTTAAGTGCCATAGATTTTTTATTGAAACCCATAGATGGGGATGAACTTATAAAAGCCGTTGACCGGGTAAAGCAAAAAGTAAGCGCCGAAGAACAGCAAAAAAGCATGGAGGCACTTCGATCGAATCTATCTACCACCGATGAGCCAAAAATTGTTTTAAAAGACCAGTCCCATGTGTATTTGGTCAAGGTAAACGATATTGTTTATTGCTCTGGCGAAGGCAGTTATACCACTTTTTATTTGAAGAACGAAGAGCAGATCATCATTTCCAAAAACTTAAAGGTGTATGAGAAGATTCTACCAAAGAATCAATTTTACAGAACACACACATCCTATATAGTAAATCTTTTTTTGGTAAAGAAAATAGCAATAGGCCTACAGGATATTGTAGTTATGGAAGATGATTCTCAAATACCCGTATCTGTAAGAAGAAAGTCCGAATTGATGAAACGGTTTTCCTAAAATCCTGGGTCTTAAAGTCACTTTTTAAGCGATTCCCTACACTTTTGAACTTCATTAAAGTAGCATGGGTCAACTTTTTACTTTAGAAATTCAAATGTACCCCAACCGTGGCTTCAAATAAATCTGGTAAAAGGCAAGCTAAAGACAAAACGCTACGATCTTACGAAGCCTTATTGGATTGGCTTGAAAAGGCCGAGCAGCACCAGGGCAGCAAAGAATCGCGTTTGTTTATTCGAAATGCGGAAAACTACGTCAAGAGTCTTCAAAAATCACAAGAGCCTATTGACATTAGCCATGAATTGGACAGATTGCAACGGTTAAAAAAAATGCTATAAGCCACTTTTTGTAAAAACAGTTTTTACAAATTTCATCACACTTTTGAATAAGATCCAAGCACTTCTAAATACTGGAAAAAAGCGCTTCTATTGAACGGTAATTTCACATTTGAAATAACCAATCGACATGAAATACGTTTTGTCCACCAGACGTTCACGTAAACCATTCCCAGAAGTTACGCTAACAAACAAGCTGTTGTCCCATAATCGGCTTAGGCATCCGCAAATACTCATCGTATTACTATTTCCATTGTTCCTATGTGCCCAAGGGTATCCAAAGGCCATTGCATCTAACATGAAGCAATTCAAAGCATGGTCTGATAGAGCGGCCAAATCCGATGATGAAACTACAAGAACAGATTATGCAAAGCGTGCCGAAAAGTACTTGGGCTATGCCAAAAAGAAAGCTCCCGATTATGATTTTAGCAAAGAGCAACAGCAAATCGACGCCATTCTAGGAGGGCAAGTGACCTTAAGTGGTAAAAGTTTTATCCGGCAGCAACGCGGTTTAATGACCTCTTACTATAATGAAGGTAATTTCTTTAGCCACGAGGCCTTTCTGAGACCAAAACTATTAGAGGACGTAAAAAAATTCGATAGAGAAAAATCCTTGCAAACATTGGCTGAAATGGGTGATAGTCCCGATGCCATTGTGCAAGATTTCAAAAAAATGGTAAACGATTATAGCGATTTTATAGACCGTACCAAGACCCGGGAATTTTTTATGACCAAACTAAACAATGCAGGGGGCCAGGCAAGGGCCAAAAATCCAGCTCATGCCCTGAGGGAAAGCAAGAAATTTAAAACCATTTTTGAAGCACTGCAAATTTTTGCAGGTGAACCCAATGCCACCCTTACCGAGCTTACGGGTATTGCCGATCAAATGATTGCCCAGAGTACAGAAGAACTCAAAGCAGTGGTCACTAGTGATTTTCATATGGAACATATTGGGGAAATCTTGTTTTCCAATAAACCGGTCAAAATTGGTTCGGAATCCGCCGCGGACTTTAAAGAGGTCTTTGAGCCCGGAGAACCCATCTATGCCACCATGTATTTGGGACTTACCCTAGAGGCTTTATTTGATGCCGATGCCATTTCCAAAAAGGGCGTATACCTTACACCATTTGATATTACGGAAGGGGGCTACAGTGTTATGGGACCTAACGAAGGATGGGAAATCAGTATGTTCATGGCAAAGCAAAATATCTGTTATCCCGCAGCGCAACTCGGGAATTCCTATCATCAATTTATTCTGGTGCCCGACAAAGGTTTTAACATCCAACCCTATGTGGATGTCAGCAACTATTCTCCGGTAACCTTTATGCATGGACTTTCCAGAATAACCACGGCTATGCACGAGTTTGCCATAAATACAACAAAACCTACCTCCGGAGGTGTCGTAGAAGAGTATAAAGGAAATTTTAAACTTGATATGTCCAAAGGTGTGGGAAAAAAATATTATAATGCCTTTAAGGAAGAAATTATCTACGAATACATCAAAAACGTTCCTTGGCCAGTAGAAGCAGTTCGTAGAGACCCAGGGTTAGAAGCGCAGGCCATGAAAATCATGGGGGGTATGATCGGTGATACCGAATTTAAAGCAGCACGAATTACAAGGGATTGGGATGTAGAAGTCGTAAACGGCGTAAGGACGCGCTCTATAGAGTTGGCCGTGGCCAGTTCCAAAGGCTATGACCCCAGCAACCCTAAAAGTGGATTCTGCCAGTACCGCGTATATACCTTCGTAGATACCGGGTCTGGACTACAACGAAAGAGCAGTGGTCCCATTACTCGGATTACCTGTGACAAACTATAACCAAATAGGCTTTTCAGAAGAAACATCCCATTAAACATTTTGATGGCGAACAAATCTTCTTAAGTGCCAAATAACCTTTAAACCCCACAAAACAAGAAATAACCAAATTATGAAAACAAGACTATTCTATGCAGTACTTGCATTGTTCGCAATCTCCAACATCTCGGGACGGGCTTTGGAAGTAGGTAACGCGCTGGGATTCGAGTCCACGGTTTTGGATACTCCGAACAATAGCCGGAAATCTCCCAAAGACAAGACGCTTCCCATGCCACAAGTACAGATAAGCGGATTGCCCTTATCCATCACTACTGCAGGACAAACGACCATTGATATTGAGTTTAGTGAACCCGTAAATGGGTTTGACATATCCGATATTGTGGTCAACAATGCATCACTCGCCAATTTTATGGGTGCCCAAGGTTCGGCAACCTATAGCGTAGTCGTTAGTTATGGCCAAAACGTGGTCTGCGATGGACTCACTGTCGATGTTACCGTGCCCTCAGGTGTTGCTATCGGAGTAAATACCTCGCAACTAAATACTGCAGCGAGTACCACTGGAGTCGGTGCGGATACTACTTCACCATCCATAGTATTACAAGACATTGACGCTTTTTTAGATAACAATGGGCAGGTAATTATTAATGCGAGCGATTTTGACAATGGCTCAACGGACAATTGTACAGCTACAAACGATTTAGTTTTTACGGTTAATACTGCATTTTACAATTGTTCTAATTTGGGTTCCAACAGTGTTGTGGTTACCGTAACAGATGCCATCGGAAATTCCGCTTCAGTACCTGCAACCGTAAATGTCATAGATAACATTGCTCCGGTACCTTTTGTACCGGGCATCACCGTACAGCTCGATGCAAACGGTCAGGTATCAATTACGCCCAACGATTTCAATACGAGTGCTAATTTCGAAAACTGTGCCATAGCCTTTCAAAATATAAGCCAAACTAATTTTGATTGTAGTGATATAGGTCAGAATAATATCCTATTTGTTCTAACAGATACCAGTAATAACGTCGGTAGTAATAACACTACCGTCACCGTAGAAGACAATATCGCACCAAACATCATTACCCAGAACGTGACGGTAACCCTAAATGCCATGGGCAACGCTTCCATCACCGCCAACGATATCGACGGCGGAAGCTCGGACAACTGTGCCATAGCTTCGATAACTGCAAGCCAGACCGCATTTACCTGCGCAGACGTGGGCGCCAACAACGTCACACTCTCAGTAACCGATGTCAATGGGAACACCAGCACCGGTACTGCAACGGTAACCGTAAACGATCAACCAATGACGGCCATAGCACAGAACATTACGATTTTGCTTGACGCCAACGGACAAGCGACCATTACCCCACAGGACGTGGACAATGGTTCCGGAACCAGTTGTAACAACAATCCTACCTTGTCCCTTAGCGACACTACCTTTGATTGTAGCGATGTAGGTCCAAATACAGTGACCTTGACCGCAACCGACGGAACCAATACCGATACCGCAACGGCCATTGTAACCGTACAAGATGGGGCCGCACCGGTACTACAGGTTAGCAATGCCACTTTACAGTTGGGCAATAACGGTACCGCTACCCTTGCCCCTGCAGATGTTATTGTGGTCGCTACCGATAACTGTGGCATTCAATCCACTACCCTATCGCAAACGGCATTTGATTGTACCGATGTGGGTACCCAACAAGTATTGGTCACCTTGACCGATGTCAATGGACTCCAAAGTTCATTGAATGCCACGGTTACCATTGAAGATAATGTGGCACCCAACGTGATCACGCAAAACTTTACCGTGACCCTTAATGCCAACGGACAGGCCTCCATTACTGCCAATGATATTGACGGAGGATCATCGGACAACTGCGCCATTGCGTCAAGAATCGCAAGCCAAACCGTATTTACCTGTGCAGATTTAGGCACTAATAACGTGACGCTTTCCGTAACCGATGTCAATGGGAATACGACCACGGACTTTGCAAACGTAACCGTAAACGAACTGCCCTTGACGGCCTTAACACAGAACATTACCGTTCAGCTCGATGCTAATGGGCAAGCGACCATTACCCCACAGGATGTGGACAATGGTTCCGGTAGCAGCTGTAACAGCAACCCAACCCTAAGCCTTGACGTGACCAATTTCGACTGTTCAAGCATTGGGGCCAATATTGTAACACTTACGGCCACTGACGGCACTAATACCGATACTGAAACAGCGGTAGTGACCGTGGAGGACGTGACCCCGCCCTTTCTCTCGTTAGCTAACCCAACCATTATGTTGGATGCAAATGGTACGGCCACGATTACCGCGGCAGATATAGTCGCCATACTCAATGATAATTGTACTGCACAACCTACCATTACGCTTTCGTGGACTACTTTCGATTGTTCCGATATCGGCAACTTTGTTCCAGTATTAGTGACAGCTACTGATGCCGCTGGGAATGCTAACGCTCAGGGCGCTGCTCTACAAGTTGAGGACAATGTGGCACCCAACGTTATTACACAAAACTTTACCGTGACCCTAAATACCAACGGACAGGCCTCCATTACCGCTGCGGACATTGATGGTGGCTCATCGGACAATTGCGCGATTTCCTCCATTACGGCAAGTCCTTCCAACTTTTCATGCGCTAATATTGGGACCAATACCGTGACACTTTCCGTAACCGATGTCAATGGAAATACCAGTACCGGTACCGCAACGGTAACCGTAAACGAATCACCAGTAACGGCAGTGGCACAGAACATTACGGTACAACTCGATGCCAACGGACAGGCGACCATTACACCACAGGACGTGGACAACGGGTCCGGTAGCGGCTGTAACAGCAACCCTACCCTATCCCTAAGCGACACTACTTTTGATTGTAGCAACATAGGGTCAAATACTGTGACCTTGACCGCCACGGACGGGACCAATACTGATACGGCTACCGCCACTGTAACCATAGAGGACGATGTGCCGCCAACGGCAACTGTACAAAACCTCACGATACAACTGGACAACAATGGACAAGCTTCCATTACCGCAGCGGACGTCGATGGTGGAAGTACGGACAATTGTGCCGTGGCCTCGGTAAGCATCAATACTGGAAACTTTGACTGTAGCAACGTAGGTCCCAATACCGTGACCCTCACCGTGACCGATGTCAATGGAAATACCAGTACCGATACGGCCACCATTACCGTAGAGGACAATGTGGCACCCAATGTTATCACACAAAACTTTACCGTGACCCTAAATACCAACGGACAGGCCTCCATTACCGCCAACGATATTGATGGTGGGTCTTCGGACAACTGCGCCCTGGCCTCAATTACGGCAAGTCCCACAACCTTCACCTGTGCCAATGTAGGGGCCAACACCGTGACACTTTCCGTGACCGATGTCAACGGAAATACCAGTACCGGTACCGCAACGGTAACCGTAAACGAACAACCGATGACGGCCATTGCACAAAATATTACGGTGCAACTTGATGCCAACGGACAGGCCTCCATTACCCCACAGGACGTGGACAATGATTCCAGTAGCAGCTGTAATAGCAATCCTACCTTGAGCTTGGACATTACCAATTTTGACTGCTCCGAAGTAGGGCCAAATACCGTGACCCTTACTGCAACGGACGGAACCAATACCGATACGGCCACTGCCACGGTAACTATAGAGGATAATGTGCCGCCCACGGCAACCGCACAAAACCTCACAATACAGCTGGGCAACAATGGACAAGCTTCGATTACTGCAACGGACGTTGACGGTGGAAGTACGGACAACTGTGCGGTAGCATTGGTAAGTATCAATACAGGAAACTTTGACTGTAGCAATGTTGGAGCCAATACTGTTACCCTCACCGTGACCGATGTCAATGGAAACACCAGTACCGATACCGCCACGGTGACCGTAGAAGACAATGTGGCACCCAATGTCATTACACAAAACGTGACCGTTACCCTTGTTAACGGACAGGCGTCCATTACCGCCAACGATATTGACGGAGGTTCATCCGATAATTGCGCCATCGCCTCCATAACAGCGAACCAGACAACGTTTACCTGTGCCGATCTTGGAGCCAATAACGTGGTACTCTCCGTAACCGATGTCAGCGGCAACACCACAACCGACTTTGCAACGGTAACCGTAAACGAACAACCGATGACGGCCATTGTACAGAATATTACGGTTCAACTGGATGCCAATGGACAGGCGACCATCACCCCGCAGCATGTGGACAACGGGTCCGGTAGCGGTTGTAACAGCAACCCCACCTTGAGCTTGGACATTACCAATTTTGACTGTTCCGATATTGGATCCAATACCGTGACCCTGACCGCTACGGACGGGACCAATACCGATACGGCCACGGCAACAGTAACGGTAGAAGATACGTTACCTCCAAGCCTAACCTTGCAGAACTTCACTTTGGTACTGGGGGCCAATAACACGGCAACCTTAACAGCACCGGACGTGGTCGTAGCGACCAGTGATAACTGTAGCGCACCCTCTCTTACCTTGGGCCAATCGGTTTTTGATTGTTCCAATGTAGGAAACAACGAAGTACAGGTCACCGCAAGGGATGCCGAGGGTAACAGTGTAACCTTTGCCACTAATGTTATTGTGGAAGACAATACACCGCCTACGGTCATTACACAGAACGTGACCCTTACCCTTAACACCAACGGACAGGCCACCATAACCGCCAATGATATTGACGGAGGTTCATCCGATAATTGTGCCATTGCATCTAGAATCGCTGGCCAGACAACGTTTACCTGTGCCGATTTGGGTACCAATAATGTAACGCTCTCCGTAACGGACGTCAGCGGCAACACCACAACCGACTTTGCGACGGTCACCATAAACGAATCGCCGTTGACAGCAGTAGCACAGGATATTACAGTGCAACTGGACGCCAACGGACAGGTGACCATAACCCCACAGGACGTGGACAACGGTTCCAGTAGCGGCTGCAACAGCAGCCCTACCCTAAGTTTGGACGTTACCGCTTTTGACTGTTCCAATATTGGGACCAATACGGTAACCTTGACCGCCACGGACGGGACCAATACCGATACGGCCACGGCAACAGTAACGGTAGAAGATACGTTACCTCCAAGCCTAACCTTACAAAACTTCACTTTGGTACTGGGAGCCAATAACACGGCTACCTTAACCGCACCGGACGTGGTCGTAGCGACCAGTGATAACTGTAGCGCACCCACCCTTACCTTGAGCCAATCGGTTTTTGATTGTTCCAATATAGGAAACAATGAAGTACAGGTCACCGCGGACGACGGCAACGGCAACAGCGTCACCTTTGCCACCAATGTCACCATACAGGACAATACCCTGCCCGTGGCCATCGCACAGGACCTTACCGTCCAACTGGATACCAACGGACAGGCCACCGTTACCACGGCCGATATCGACAACGGCTCCTCGGACAACTGTGCGATAGCCAGCATCGTTCTCGATAGGACCGATTTCAGCTGTGCCGACCTGGGACAGAACACCGTCACCCTTACTGTCACCGACGTTAACGGCAATGTGGGGACCGCCACCGCCACCGTAACCGTGGAGGAGGACCCCAACCAGCCCCTTACGGCCATCGCCCAGGACGTTACGGTGCAGCTGGACGCCAACGGCTCGGTGAGCATCGTGTCCGCCGATATCGACAACGGCTCCAACAGTGGCTGTAACAGCAGCCCTACGTTGAGTTTGGATACCGACACCTTCAGTTGCGCCGACCTCGGGGCCAATACCGTGACCCTTACGGCCACTGAGGGCAACGTGACTAGTATCGCCACTGCCACCGTGACCGTGGTAGACGACATAGCGCCAAATTTGGTGCTACAGAACACGACCATCGTACTGGCCGCGAACAATATCGCCACTCTCACCATTTCTGATGTGGTGGTATCAGCTACGGACAATTGTACGGTACAACCGACGGTTACTCTGGCCCAGACCAATTTTGACTGTTCAAATGTGGGCAACAACGAAGTCCAGGTCACGGCAATGGATGCAGCGGGGAACAGCATTACGTTTGCCACCAATGTGATTGTGGAAGATAACACCGCTCCGGTGGTTGTTGCCCAAGATATTACAGTTCAGCTTGATTTAAATGGGGAAGCTTCAATACTGGCTGCTGACCTTAACAATGGTAGTTCGGACAACTGTGCGATTGCATCCATAACGGCAAGCCCCATTACCTTCTCGTGTGCTGATGTGGGGACTAACACCGTTACTTTAACGGTAACGGATGTTAGCGGTAATGTCAATACTGCAACAGCAACAGTCACTGTACAGGAGAATTTCAATCGGCCCCTAACTGCGGTGACGCAGGACATCACCGTTCAATTGGATGCCAGCGGCCAGGTGACGATAACGCCCCAGGACGTTGACAACGGTTCAGGCAGTGGTTGTAATGGTAATCCTACCTTGAGTTTGGATGTGACAACTTTCGATTGTTCTAATCTAGGCATCAATACAGTGACACTTACAGTCACCGATGGCACTGCTACCGATACGGCCACTGCTACCATAACAGTTGAGGACAATTTAGGCCCTGAAGTATCCACACAAGATATTACGTTGACACTCGATGCAAATGGCACGGCAACGTTACTGGTTTCCGATATTGATAATAATTCTCGGGATAATTGCACGGCAACTTCGGATTTAATATTCAACTTGGACAAAACCAATTTTGAGTGCAATGACATAGGTTCAAATACCGTAACCCTTACCATTCAAGATAATCAGGGCAATAGCAGTTCAAATACGGCGATTGTCACGGTTACAGAGAATGTCCCCCCAACGGTGCGTACAAGAAACATAACCAAGCAGGTAGGAGAAGATGGCATAACAAGTATCAGTCCAGAGGAAATTGATGACGGCAGTTTTGACAATTGTGGTGGTGACCTTACCCTAGAGGTCGATGCACTTGATTTAATCTGCCCTGCTTTGGGCGAATTACAGGTAACCCTGACCGCTACAGACACTTCCGGCAACTCTGCTTCGGCAACAGCCATAGTCACCCTAACGGGAACGGATACAAACGGCAATCAAATACCAGATGGTTGCGAGACGGTGGAATTGGATATTCCAAGTGGTTTCTCTCCCAATGCGGACAATGTAAATGACACTTGGGTGATCGAAAACATTACAAGCTTCCCTAACAATAAGGTAACCGTATTTAATAGATGGGGCGAAAAAGTTTTTGAACAATCAAATTATCAGAACAATTGGAACGCCATTTCAAACCAAACTACTACCAGCAAACGCTTACCGGCTGGAAGTTATCTATACATAGTGGAATTGGGGGATGCAAATACGGAGGCAATACAAGGTTGGCTTTATATAAACTATTGATTGAAAGTTAACCCCTTTGACAAAAAGTGTTTAGTTGGTTTTTTTGGATAAGGGGCTCTCAAGGGCCTCTTATCCCCAAAACTTTTTAAGCATAGAAAAAATTAAAAGTAAAAAAATGAAAGAAACAAAGAACTTTTTACACCTGCCGCTATTGATTATGGCTGTAATTGTTATTAATGTAAACGCGCAACAGGACCCAACATATACACTCTACAATTACAATTTGAATGTTATTAATCCAGCTTTTGCCGGTTCAGGTGAAAATTCATTATTGACAGCCAATGTAAGAAGTCAATGGACAGGAGTTGAAGGGGGCCCAGAAATACAAAGCTTATCCTTTTCTACCCCAATGGGTAACAGGGTGGGAATTGGTCTATCTTTTGTTAATAGCAAAGTCTTTGTATTGAGCGAAACCGACATGTATATAGATTTTTCGTACAAAGTCCCTTTGGCACGCTTCACAGATCTTTACTTTGGGCTTAAGGCGGGAGCTTCCAATATTAATGTTGACCTTAATTCATTGAACATCACCAATGACCCCTTATTTACTGAAAATGTTAGTCGTTTTAATCCCAATATTGGTGCTGGGGCAATGATAAAGGGGAGACGTTTCTATGCATCGATATCGGCCCCGGCATTGCTTAATACAAGACGTTTTGAACGTAGTGCCAATGTTGTGACCAACGCTTCAGACAGAATACATATGTTTATCGGGGGAGGGTATACCTTGTTATTCGAAAATAGTGTGGAATTCACCCCTTCCGTTATGGCTAGATGGGTAGCTGGCGCACCATTTTCAATTGATTTAACTGGGACATTTGATTTCAATGAAAAAGTTGAATTAGGGCTTTCTCACCGACTTCAGGAATCAATAAGCGGCATACTCTTTTTAAAAATGGCTGATTGGGTCTCTATCGGTTATGCCTATGAATATGCTACTACAGAAGTACAACAACTGTCTAGTGGGACCCATGAGGTGATGATGCGCTTTAATTGGTAACAAAAAAAGTTAAGAAGAGACGATATAATAATTGGTCAACTTGACGAATAAACTTAAAAAGTATGGTTTGAATTTCAAGAGCTTATTAAAATCCTCAATTAAGGATGACTATGCTAACCTTGAGAAATCGACATGGTTATGGTCAGTTTTTCGACTAGTTATCATATCCGGCAATTCTAAAAAAATTAAAAATAAGGTAGATATAAAAAAAATTAGCCCTAAGTAGGACCACCAACAGAAATCGTAACAAGCTAGTCGTTGGTTTGTTGCGATTTTTTGTTTTGGGCAGCGTAGTAAAGCTGTATGGATTTAGCAGAACCTGTTCACTTCAATCAGCAATAACCCTTTATAACGTCGATTCGTATTGACTTAATTTTTTCCAAATGGCTATCATTTCTTGAAGTAAATTCCCATTCTTATAAGAACTGATATTGGTCATGAACAGCTTTCCAATTCCCGTGGTTTTATCAAAACCCATAAAACAGGTTACGCCATAGTTGCCCCCATTATGGCCAATGGTGTCGCCATTCAATTCCCAGAACAACCCTCCTTTGCCGATGTCAGGTGAAGACATCATTTTTAAGAAAGAGTCCTGATGTAGAATTTGACTCTTGCCTTCATAGCCATTAATCATTTCCTTTACGTACAACGCCAACTCTTCACAGGACAACATCATACCCCCAGTGGGATATAAACTGGGCCTGTGTATTGGTGCTTCCACTTGGGTTTGAAAGTAAGTGATAGGCAATTCATTGCCCTGATGATGTCGCCAGACGCCCGGTATAAAGTGCAATTCGTTTGTGATTATATTATCAACATATTGGTCAAATGAAACACCAGTTTTGAGTTCAATGATATATGCTGCCAAGGCAGCTCCGACGTTACTGTATTCATAGTGTGCTCCTGGGGTGGTCTTTGAAAAGGTCTTTTTGGAATATAAGCTTCCTTCACTAGAAAGACTTTCCTTTAAAAAATCCCCTAGTTCCATTTTTGTGTTTTTGGCCCAGCTCGTAAAGTCATTAAATGCCATTTTGCCGATTTCTTTTTTTTCAAAATCAAATTCGTCATCCAAGTACCAGGATTTAAGAGCCAAATTTCCATTTAGTATGGAAGAAGTATGGCGTGCCAAATGCTCGACAGTAATCGGATTATCTTTATAATGTGGATTTACTACCTCAAAAGGCAAAATGTCGTTGATAGGCGTTGATAGTGCTAATTTCCCCTCCTCCAAAAGTTTCATCAAACCAATTCCAATAAAGGTTTTGGTTATTGAGGCGACATAAAATCTTTTACTCAAGGAAAAAGGGGTCTTTGTTTGAATATTTTCAAACCCAAAAGATTCTTGGTAAAGAATACTATCCGCGTTGACTATGGCTACTGCAAATCCCGGAAGATGGGAAGTTTTGAAATGCTTCGAGAGGTCTTCGGTCAAGCGTTCTTGGTTGCTTTGGCCCATAAGACGAGTAGAGAGGGTCAATGCGAGGAGGAAAGCAATTTTAATTCTTGTCATTTCTAATGGTATTTGCTCCATTGATTGTGGTTGGATAGTTCTCCAAGCCAACCAATGTGAAGCTGTTATCATGCATTACAAAGGTGGAGGTTTACTCTATTTGAGAATAGTAAAATGGGGACACCCAGGTTATAGATTATTCGTCCAAAGGATTTGGAAGTCCCCCTTTCTCACAATTTTCTCAAAAGTCGCTTTTGGGGTAAGGCCAGCTATTTTTTTAAATTGCTTAATGAAATTAGATTGGTCATAATAATGGCTTTCATAGGCAATTTCTGAGAGCTTGGCATTCAGGTTGTAATGGTTTAGGGCCTTTCTAAACTTGACCAACGCTATGAAATCAGAGGGAGAGGTGCATAAATGCTTCCGAAACTTTCTAAAAATGGTCTTACGGGTCACACCGATGGCAGAAGCAAAATTTTGAACAAACAAATCCCCATCCGTTTCCAGTATGGATTCAATCAAATTTTTAAATGCGACATCTTCAAAACCAAGGTAGCGTTTAGAAAAGAAGTCGTCTAAGGTTTCACTTAAATCAGAATGAGGGTTCAGGGAATTACAAATGTTCAAGAACTCATGACCAAAATAATTAAAGGGAGATACGGGGTCTGGAGCCAAATCAACCAAATCACCTTCTATAAAATGATTGATACCCAATGGTTTGAACATAATGCCCAATTTTCTAATAGAGCCATGAACCGTAACATATCGAGCAGATTTGGTATTTTGGGTGATATAGCAGTCGGTTCCTTTTTTTTGAGTTTCGGAAAGGTATCGCCCTTCATCTTGTATGTCAACATCAGCATGATAATAGTGATTTAAACCTGTATTGTAGTTGGGATAATAAATCACAGAATACGTTCCATTATTTTGAATTTTTTGAAAATAATAGAAATCTATGACGTTGGATAACACATCATTTTTTGGTTTAACCGAAATAAAATCCTCTTCCATGACCTAACCGTAAAGTTTGAAAATCGATATGTAGTACAGGTACTTTTTTTGTTAAATTTTAGGATAAGAGCGGGGTAAACTTTTTGGATTTGAAATATGGAATAGGTAGTTGTCAAGAAATGTTGTGGTGACCCCCAGCAGCTTATTTCTCCTTTACAGTACCGAACAACAATGCAATTTCCCTAATAGTTTAAGTGTAAAGAATCAAGTTCAGACCGTCTCCCAAATCATATTCTAAAATTAGGAAATAAGGCCATAAACTCTTTTGGCACTTTCAATCTGCTCTTCTTCCGTGGTTTCTGGAAAAAGCAAGTATCTTGGGGCTATAATGGGTTTATCGCTTGTTATCGTAATTTCCGTAATGGAAGAAAAGGGAAATAGTCCTTGGGTCAGTTTGACCAACGCTAGCTCCATTTTTGAAAAATCTAAATGCTTCTTTGTGATGATTTGGGCAGTTCCTTTCAGCTGAAAACCTTTTTGCAACAGAATATCAATAAAGGCGATACACACATCAGGGTTCCGTTTGATATTCATGACCGTTGTGGGCGACGCAATATTGGCGACAATAATTTTATTTTCATAGGATGTGAAGATTTCCTTAGGCGATACATTTGGGACACCGTCTTTGGATATCGTGGCCAACCAACATAAAACGCTTTGGTCAATATATTTTTTAATTTCATTTGAGAGCTCCATACATCCTATTTTCCTTAATTGATTTTTTTTAGAATGATCGCTCTTAAAATTAATCCTCTTTTTTCATTTCAGAGAGTTGTCTCTTTACAGCGCTTAACAATCCTGGATTGTCAGGATTTATTTTTACCACTTTGGTGTAAAACGCAATGGCTTCTTCCATATTCCCATTTCTCTTTGCAAGTCTGCCCAGACCAAAAAAACCACCAAAATCTTCTGGGTGCTCTAGGATAGATTTCTCATACAGTGCTTTGGCTTCTTCAATTTTTCCGTGTCTATAGTATTCTGAACCTAAAAGACTTACGCCTGTAGAAGTATACTTATATTTTTTGTTGTTCTTGTTCTTGTCGTAAACAGCCATCGCCTTTTGAATGTTAGAATTGTCAATATGCATCTTCATCAAAGTTTCAATGGGCATTGGTACCTTGTAATCAGAATAAATACTGGTTAAAGCATTGGTTTTGTGTATAAGATTTCTAACATTTACTTCATAATTCGAGAATACACCGGTCGTCAGTTGTAGTTCAGGAACCCTGGTGACTTGACTTGTAAAGCCTGTTGTTGAGCCATAGTGCGAAAGTACCTTATGACCGTTTTCATAATCAACATACCAACCGTAACCGTAACCACCATCTGTGGTTTTTTGATGGTTCTCCCAATGATAAAAGGCTTCCTCTAATTTGTTTTTTGGCAACAGTGCTCCTGAATAAAGTGCTTGGTCCCATTTGTAGTAATCCGCTACTGTGGTCAAAACCCCTTTTGAGCCAAGAATTTCGCTCGTAACGCTTTTTTCGTTTAGCACAGTAGAGTCTTTATTGGAGAGATAGCCTCTGGCCCTATTTTTTGGTTGCTTCTGCGCATCATATATCGAAGAATGGTTCATTCCGAGCTTTTCAAAGATTTCATCCTTCATGAATACCGCGAAAGGTTGACCAGATAACTTCTCAACGATAAGTGGAATAAGGGCATAACCGGTCTGGTTGTATTGAAACTGGGTCCCTGTTTCAAAATAGGTAGAATCTTTGGACTGTAAAATGTCAAATATTTCTGGGTTGGATAGCGGACGTACCCGGTCTTCTTCAATAAATTGATAATAACTGATCAAACCAGATTGATGGGTCAAAAGATGTCGAACACTGATGGTGTTGCAATAGCTGGGCAAACTCGGAAAGATTTCTGTCAATGTTGTTTCGTATGTTAGCTTGCCCTGGTTTATTAAAAGCATCAATGCCATTGCACTGAACTGTTTTGAGGTCGAAGTAATCTTATAGATGGTTTCTGGCGTTGCTTCTGTTGACGTTTCCAAATCCGAATAGCCGATACTACTTTTTATCTCAAATACTCCGTCTTTGATAACAAAATAACTGTAAGAGGGCACATCCGAAGATGTTTCATCAAACAGGTAAGCTAAGATTTTTGCATCCTCATCATTGAGTACTTTGTCGGTCGATGGAATGTCAGCGCAGCTAACGGTTAGCAGTAATATGAATAGGATGTTTAGATTTTTCATCATTTTTATGAGAGTTATCGCTTAAGGGCTTGGACCACCTCTTTAGCTACTGATTGGGTTGAACTGGGGTCTTGTCCAGTAATGAAGTTTCCATCAATGATAAAGAAATTCGCATTTCTTTGAGAGCTGTATTTAAAGTTGCCCTTGTTTTCCCTAATTTTTTCTTCAATGGAGAAAGGAAAGGTTTTAAAATAGGCGGCATCGACATTCTCAAATAGGTCGGGATACCCACTTATGTTCTTATTTTGGTATAGTGGCTGACCATCTCGACCCTTAAGATTAACGATTCCCGCAGTGCCGTGGCATACCGCTGAGATGATACCATTTTGTTCGAAGATGGCCTCCGCTATGGTATTCAGCTGCTTGTTATCGGCAACACCAAACATAGCAGCACCCCCACCGCTGTAATAGATGGCCTTATAATTAGAAGCATCTATTTGAGAAGGTTTTTTGGTGTTCTTCAGTTTGTTCATAAAACCACTATTGTACAGATAGTGTTTCTGAAGGGGGTCTGAAGTTGTGATATACCCAATAGGTATGGCCCCGCCCTCTGGACTTACAAAATGTACATCGAAACCATTCCTTACAAAAACATCATATGCGACAATAATTTCAGAGAAATGGTTTGAGGCGTTCATATCAGTATCACCATAGGTGTGTTGGTTAGAAGTTACTATCAGTATTTTTTCCTGGGCGTGATTGTGCGTTGCATAGGCAAGAAAAAAGAAAATAAAAAGATAAAAAGGTGCTGTGTTTCTCATTGTTTTTTTGATAAAACTCAAAAATGGGAACACTACTAAAGTTCAAAATAGCAGTAGATGTGTTCAACTCTATAAAGTTGAACTACATATTAAAGACTTGACTGGTACTGAGAAGGCGTTTGCCCCGTGGTTTTCTTAAATAAGGTGAAAAACGTGGATTTAGAGTTGAAACCACTTTCATAGCCAATCCCTTCAATCGTGTATTTTTTTCCCGATTGCAATAGTTCTTTGGCCTTTTCAATACGCAATTCGTTGATATAGGTAGAAAAGGACTTTTTCAGCCTCTCGTTAAAATATTGAGAGAGCAGATGTTTTGAAAAGTTGAGTTCTTTGGCCAATTCATCGATGGTGAACTTAGGGTTGAGGTAGAGTTCCTTCTCCTTAAGAACCGCAAACGAAGATTCAAGGGCCCTAATCGTATCCGAAGAGATGGCCTTGCCTTTATATTTTGTCTGGGCCTTGAAGAACGACGTCTTTTTAAAGCTCTTGAAAATCAAGAGTAAAACAGCAAGGTATAGTACAAAAGAAAAAGAGAGTGCTCCAACAATGTAGGAAACATAGACACCATAGTAATAGGCGAGCCATATTATAAAAACACCAAAATAAATACTTAAGACCCAAAATTCAAGACTGTCAACCTTCTTCTTTTGCCATGATCTTTTTAGTATGGGGAAGACATATTTAAAGGAATAAATAAGATAGGCCAACCATATATTATAAATGACACCTAGCATCCAAGGGCTCCACATTGTTTTATAAGACCAGTAAGGAAAGAGAAACCCAAGAAGGGTAACCGAAAAAGAAAAAGGAAGAACATGTATGGCCCAATTGACAGGTTTGTCGGTAGTGAATCGCTTCAGGTATAAGTATAAAAACGGACCAATTAAGAGGCATGCTGAAAGGCCAAACTGTATAAAAACACCAGATAGGTCCGGTAGAAAATGATAAAAGACCGATTTAATGACCCTGATGCTAAGAACAAAAAGCAGAAAAGCCAAGTAGTAATTGGAAAACCGTTTGGTTTTGGCCACACAAGCAAAATATATGGATAGCAAAAAGCCATTGAAGGCACCGATGGCGCTAAAAAAGAAGAGCAAATGGCTTTCCATATCCATAGAACGACTATTAAGGAACCCTTTTAAATATTGACAAAGAATTAAGGATAATCTATGAGGCTTCCATGTGATTCGGCATAATTAATACCCCATTCCGTAATTTTTTGAACAACGGGAACCAAACTTTCACCGAAGTGCGTTAAGGAATATTCAACCCGATTCGGGGGTTTGGTTCCAAATACTTGTCTAAGCACAATGCCATCTGCCTGAAGTGCTTTGAGCTGTAGACTCAGCATTTTCTCCGTAATATCGGGCATCAGTTTTTTTAGGGTTGAGAAGCGCATTTTACCATTTCTAAGATACCAGACAATTACACTTTTCCACTTGCCCCCAATAAAATGTAAGGTAGCATTGGTGCCACAATGAAAAGTGACTTCATTGACGACATATACTTTTTGTTTACCATTTACGACCATAACACTTTTTTGACCTGTCATGAATGACAGTTATTGTAAGACAAATATAATTGAAATAGATTTATACTGTAAAAAGTATAGTTTAAAAACATGAATGATTTTGCAGATATCGTAGGTTATGTTGCTTTAGCGCTAAATCTTTATTCCATGTCGGTAATTGGGGAAAAGCGGTTACGAAGCCTATCACTTTTTGCAAACGGTATTTACGTCTTTTATGGAATAGTAATACAGGCGATGCCCATTGTTTTAGGATGTACCGTTGCTGTGTTTTTGCATGCCTATCGCTTGTATCAAATAAAAATCAAAACGTATGACAAAGATTCGATTGGCTAAAAGAGAAGATGCGATAGCCATTGCCATGCTAGGTCGAACAACTTTTTCTGAGGCGTTCGGGCATTTGTTTTCTGACAAAGAGGGGCTACGAGTATACTTAAACAAGACTTTCTCTGTAGAAAAGATTGAAACTAGCCTAGAGAAACAAAACAATGTGTACTGGATTGCACTAGTTGATAGGTTACCAGTAGGCTATGCCAAGTTAAAGTTAAGGTCATCTTGTGAATTTATAGAGGAAGTGCGGATTAGCCAGCTCCAAAAAATATATGTCTTACAAGATTTTCTTTCTATGAAAATAGGAAAGCAGTTGCAAAACGTTTTGTTGGAAAGAGCCTCAAAAAGTGGTAGCCGTAAAATTTGGCTATCCGTATATAAGGGTAATGAATGGGCGATATCCTTTTATAAAAAGAACAACTTTGAAGAGGTTGGCCGACATCAATTTAATATAGGGCATGATACTTTTGCGTTTTTGGCCATGTCAAAACATCTCGGCCACTCGTAATTGGCCCTATGCGTCAAAGAATCGTCCTCAAGATAATCAAAGTGAATTTAGATTGCTCTTGTATTTAAGAAGGTGCTGAACGGTTACTTAAATTTTCGCCAAATGGTAAACAAAATCATTTCCCTTAAATGACAAACAAAAATGGGAGTACAACATTTAGTATTTTCATACGAAAGATGAATGCGTCAAAACTTCTTAACGTACCCTTTCCGCCTCCTAAGCGTAGCCTTAAAAAATTCTTCTTTATAGTGCTATTGGGTTTATGCGCCAGTCTTTTTATTTTGCTATATAACCCTTTTGAAATAGCCGAACAAGCGGGAGATTTTTACACTTATCTATTGTTGTTCAGTCTGGGCCTAGTCTTTTCTCTATCCATTATTTTTATGGAGTGGGTGATTCCCTGGGGGTTTCCAAATGCCTTTAAAAATTGGAACATCGCGAAGGCGATTCTTTGGTACACACTGGTATTTTTATTTTCAGGAACGGTCAATTTCATGTATTAGAGTTACCTCGGCGGATTTCAAGATTTTACGCTTCTGGAATGGGTTTTTGTCTTGGCGCGCACCCTAGCGATAAGTTGCACTGTTGCTTTCTTTATTGTAGGCCTGTACCAGTTATTGAATAGGAATAAACTCACTGCCCTGGTTTCAGGAGAGGAGTTCACTATCGAGGCTTCAGATGGCAAATCGTATAAATTAAACTTAAATCAAATTCTGTACCTATCCAGTGACGATAACTATGTCGACATCCATTATATGGAAAAAGACATACGCAAAAAGTTGATTGTGCGGTCCAGCTTAAAAAACCTAGAAGCACAATTGGTGAATCCTATATCCCCTATACAGAGGTGCCATCGGCAGTTCTTAATCAATACTTCTAGGATGACCATTCAAAAATCTACAAGTAGAAGCATGTTGTTGGCGTTGTTGGGCGAACCTGATAATATTCCGGTGTCTTCCCAATACGTCAAAGATATCAAAGCCGTCCTTGTAGATTGACCCCAAATACTTGCGTACTCCCCACAACACATAGGTTTCTTTGTCTGTAAGCCCCTCTTAATGAGTTGTTTTGTGCATCGGAAATTTTTCCGACAACATAAATGATATCACATGAAAACACTAAAAACAATGAAAGCTTTTGCGAAAGTATTTTCAATTTGTGGGTTGGTAACAGGTTTGCACGCTCAGGGTCCTCAAATTTTGGAAGCATTACCAACTAAGCCAAACGAATCAAAAGAGGTGCTTAGAAAAGAAATGAAAGAAATCATTGGCTCCTTTGTGGAAGACTATAAAACAGACCGACATGCTAGAGAAAAACGGATTGTTGGCATTAGGGTTCCAGAGGTCAACGGGGAATGGACTATTTCAGTAACGGGAAAAGAGGTTGCAAATAAAAAATGGGAAGTAGTGATGACCGAAGGCCTGCCCAATATCCCAACCTATGTGTACCGGGCTGAGGTTAGTGCGCTAAGAGCTATTTATAATGGAGAAATAAATGCAATGACCGCACAGATGAAATCATTTTCTACGGATTATGCTCCTTTGGATGACGAGGAAATAAATGGGTACGAACCTACGGAGGAAGACAATGGGGCATTAAATGCATTTTCCTTTCATTTTTGGACCAAAGGATTTCCTGAAGTGGTACCATTTCGCCCTAGCGCCACTAGAAAAGCCCATGGAGCAGGTGGCACTATTTTTTATTATGAAAAAGGATTGCGAACCGGTTGGCTAAATATGTTGCCGGGAGACTGTGTACGTGAAGATGCCAGGGAACAGGCTATGCCATTTCCAATGATGGGTGTTATGATCAAAGGAACGGCCAAAGGTATAGTAGATGGTGAACCTATTACGGTCTCTGAAGGGAATACGGTGTTTATCCCAGCAAACGTACATCATAAATGGTGGAACGAATCTGAGGAGAACGTAGAACTCATTCTTATCATGTTTGGGAAAGGTGCTTAAAGATATAGGCCGGTTTAAACCTGTTCAACCTGGTTCCGCTAAGAAGACTTTGTTGCTATGTATAATACGTCATCCATTTACAATGTCTATTTCTTAATCTAAACCAATATTAATGTAATACGAAAAAAATGAGAAAATGGTTAAAAATAGTACTCTGGTCCATCACGTCTTTAATTGTAGTTTTCGCGATTTTTGGCTTTGCTTTCTATAAGCGTTTTGTTGTACATCCACCAGAGTATGATTTTTCCAATCCAAAAAACTTGGCAGAATCTCAATTACAGGACATTGAATATCTATCGCTATACCCTGATTATGACAAGAGTTTTGATACAGAAGCGAAGCGAGATTCCTTTTTCCTGAAACTTGAAGCATTAAAAAGAAAGTTGCCTGCTCCTAAAGCGGTCTTTGAAATGGAAATTGCCAAGGCGCTCGCCTATGCAGATAACGGCCATACCAATATAAGCTCTGGTGCAAGAGCTCGTAGACTGAACAGTGTACCACTTAGGTTTTATTGGTTTAAGGAAGGTCTATTCATCATTTTAGCTATGGAAGGCTATGAAGAGTTTTTGGGAAAGCGAATAGTGGCCCTTAATGGAATTCCACCTGAAGACCTTCTGTTTAAAATAAAACCATGGCACGGAGGCACGTTTGAAGGCCTTAAGGCCAAGAGTCCGCTCTTTTTCATGTCACCCGAAATCTTATATGCCATTGGATTGGGGTCAACCCATAATTCAATTCAGATTTCGATTGAAGATGAAAACAAAAACATCTTGACAAGGCAAATTTTTGCTTCAAAAGAAGAAAAAGATGTTCCTGGTTACTGGGTTCCTTATTGGTTGCATCCGTATAAGTTAATCAAAGGCACCAAATGGAAATCATGTAAGCCTGAGGGGCTCACTTCAACCTCAATTAAAGACATGTATCAGAATGTTTATCATGAATTCATTGGAGACGTTTTATATGTGCAAATCAATGACAACTACAATACGGAAGAGCGGAATATTCGCAGCTATCTAAAAGGCGTAACGTCGCAGATGAGGGAAAAACAACCCAAAGACGTAGTTTTTGATCTGAGGTTCAATCCAGGGGGCAATAATTATCATTTACCCTGGCCCTTCATACGATCACTAAATGATTACCTTACAAATGACTAAAAATGCTGGATAATCACTGGCAACGGTACGTTTTCAGCTGGCATTATCACTGCTGCGTATGCAAAGTATACTCTTGGAGAAAAAGCTATTATTGTCGGTGAGAAAGTTGGAGATAGAATGCAGTTTTGGGCTGATGGCGGTACCAAAATGACACTTCCCAACTCAAAGATTTCTCCAAGAATATGGACAGCATTTAATGATTGGGAAAATGGTTGTAGAGATATAAGAAAGTGTTTCCGGTTTGCTTATTTTGATAGTTTTCCTGCTGGTGACCTTAATATGGACAAAGAGTTGCCGCTAAGTTTTTTTGATTATATCAATGGCGATGATACAGTACTTAAATCTATATTTAGTAACCAGTATTTATGATGTCTAAAAGGGTTTAGTATTTCCATACCTACATGGAAACATAGTGCTTTTGGCAAACCTTGGGCCTTAAGTGGTGTGTTGATTGCCGTATCTTTAGTGGTCGTTAAGTGCATATCGTTTCCTTTGATCCCAGTGCAGGTGGGAATACCCTACGTCTTGGGACCATTGATTTCGTTCTGGTTTTTGGCGATTTGCGTACAAAGCCTGCGCGTTGGGAAAGCAATGGAACAACATCGGGTTGGAGTGCATGAAAATGGATAAAAATGAATCTTTCTATCGCCTTACTTTCAGGAATAGGGGCAGTCCAAGGGCTTTTGTTCGCGGTTTTGATTCCTATGAAAAAGCATAAACGACGATTTGATTGGATTTTGTTCGTTTGGTTTTTGGTTTTTTCATTGCACCTTTCGGTAAAGTTTGGTCATGAGTTTCATGCTAGTGGCCTATTGGACATTTTGATCATGACCCTTGGGTTTCTTCATGGACCTTTCTTTTGGACGTATACCAAAACCATTTTTAAAAAAGAAGACTACCCATCGGATTGGGTGCACTTTCTCCCATTTTTTGTTTTTTTCATAGGAAGTTTTTTTGTCGGGGACATTCATAGCTTGGTATGGGAAATGACCATACTATTACCCAAAATAGTGGTTCTTACGGTGTATCCTGTAATGGCCCTTCAACTCATAAAAAGGGAAAAAGAAAACCAAATGGCGAACCATGAAAGGATGCAACCGTCTTATCAATGGATCAAAACAGCCGCCTATATTTTTTTGATAAGTATGGCCGTAGGGATGGTGCGCTTCTCTATTGAACTTAGTGTAGGGGTTTCTTATTTTGTTTTTTGGGATATTCTGCGCTATGTGCTGCTCGTGACCGTGATGGGCTTTTTTGGTTTAAAATACGGCATGGTGTATCGAGCAGAAGCTTTTGCACCCATACCTAAGAAAGAAAAATACAAAGACAGTCCTTTGGGCAAGACGGATATAGATGATATACTTCAGAAAATTGAATTATTCTTTCAGGAAAACAAAACCTATTTGAATCCCAAATTTTCCCTTTTTGAACTTTCCAAGGCCACCGAAATTAAAAAGCATCATCTCTCCCAGGTCATCAATTTGAAAATGAATACAGGTTTTTATGACTTGGTGAATTCAAAACGCATCGCCCACGCCATCAACCTTATGAAGCAGCAAGACCATAATGAATTGACTTTAGAAGGTTTGGGCTATGAATGTGGCTTTAGCTCCAAATCTGTCTTTTTTCAAAATTTCAAGAAATATACGGGCAAAACCCCGGGTAATTTTAAAAAGGAAATCAGTTCGAATTAATTAAGCCTTTCCCATAAGTTGAATACTTTCTAAATATTTGAATCAATATGTCTATGACAAGTGCTACCCTTTCCCAAAACGTCAATTATCTACGAAGACTGTGCTTTATGTTCGTATTTACTTTTTCGATGATCGGTAAGGTTAGTATGGCCCAATATCCCGAAAAGGGGTTGGATTCCACGAGGTATTTTTCGTTTTATAATAACTACTGGATCAACTTACATCATTTCCTGTATCAAAAAGCCAGTGGTAATCAATTATCCAAACTACAACAAGACGGTAATGAAATGCTGGTCATTGGCGAAAAAGAAATTGAGGAATCGTTGCGCTACGATCAACGTGTACATTTAGACAGTGCGGTTACTTACTACAAAAGCAATATAATTAAAAAGGGGCTCTTGCGTGGGTTGGGCTATGAACGTTACTGGTTACAAAAACAATCAGAACAGGAAGCTGTTGCAGATACCACAGTTTCAAAGGAGTTTGTTGATGTACTCAATACGGTATCAGAAACCTACAAAGAAACCTATTGGCCCATTCATCAAAAACACAACGAAGAAGTATTGGCCCACCACATTCATAACATTCGGAAATTGGAAAGACAAATCGTACCCAGAATCGAGCAACTTTCCAAAACGCCTTGGCCAAGCGAAAAAAAAGTGCGGGTAGATTTAACGGTATATGCCAATTACGCCGGCGCCTATACCCCAACGAGGCCTATTTTTAATGTTATCGTATCAACAATTGACCCAACTTCATATGCCCCCAGCTTTTTAGAAACTATTTTTCATGAAGGTTCCCATCTTTTGTTTCGTTATGGGGGGCCATGGCGTGATAGCATTTTTACCACATTTGAGACTGGGGATTTTAAAATGAAATTTCCTAGACACTTATGGCATGTTAGCTTGTTCTACTTGTGCGGTCGCGTCTGTAAAGAAGAGTTTGCCAAAATTGGGATAACAGGTTATGAAATGGTTATGCTGACCCGAAATATTTTTAAGAACTACCACCACAACGAACTCTTTGATGTTCTTGATGATTATTTACAAAATGACAGGGCTCTGGATGTGACTACAGCGGAACTATTGCAACTACTAGAATCAAAATCTGAAAAATAAAGACGCCTCAAGTGTTAACAAATAGCAATATGAACAAAAGACAATTTATCAAAACAGCTACGGTAAGTTCAGCGGTATTATTGGCCAATCCCTTGGCAGCATTACATTTTTCAAATCCAACGGGAACCAATAATGAAAAAAAAGCACTAATTCTTGGTGGAAGAGGTTTTATGGGCCCAACCATTGTAAGGTCGTTTTTAAAGGCTGGTTACGACGTAACACTACTGAATCGCAATAAGACCAATACGCACCTTTTTAAAGAGTTGCCCTTGATTGTTTGCGATAGGGAAAAGGAAAACAAAGCAGGATTAGCAGCCATCGATAAAAAATATAAAAGCACATATTGGGATGTGGTGGTGGATACTTGGCAAAAATCATCAAAGGCCGTTTCAGATTTTTTAGAGGAATTTAAGGTAAATATTGGGCACTACCATTATATTTCGAGTGTTGTGGTTTATGATGATTGGGATAAAAAATACATTAAAGAAGATGAGCCTTTAAATCCTTTGCCAAAGACGCCTACTTCCATATCGGAAGGGAACCAATATCGTTATTCACTTCGCAAAACCTTTGCGGAAGAAGCGATAAGAGCCCAAATAGATACGTATACCATTTATCGTTCACAAGGCATGCGGGATTTTAGAAGTGCCAATCCTGGCAACATAGGTGATGAGCCTTTCTGGCCCATACGCTTTTATCAGGGAGGTGAAATTTTAGTGCCAAAAGTAAAAGACCACCACATGCAGGTGGTTGATGTAAAAAGCTTGGTTGATTTCATAGTGTATTGTACAAATCAAAAAACCTACGGTGAATTCAATGTGGCCAACCAACCTACATCCTTCAAAGACTATGTTTCAAGCCTTGTTCACGCAACCACAAAGCCGGAAAAGTTGTATTGGATTGATGGTGATTTTTTAAAGGAAAATGGACTCATCCCATATCGCATAGTACCTTTCTGGAGAGAGAATAAAATTGCCAAATACTATTTCAACGTACAAAAGGCGATAGAGGCTGGTTTTGTACATCGGCCTTTGGTAGATATGATAAAAGACCAAATTGAAGGATATAAACACAGGTTTCCCAAAAACGACATCAAATTTGGTAAGCAACCCGATGGTACGATAAAGTGTTACTCCCTTGAAAAAGAAAAAGAGGTCATTCAAAAGTGGCTTTCAAGATAAAAACAGACGTTCATGAACAAAAGGGATTTTATCAAGACCACCGGAGCGGCTGCGCTTTTCACCGCCCTAAACCCTATATCAAGTGTTGGGCATACCGCTATGTCTTCTGGACAAAAAGAAGCCCTAATCTTAGGCGGAAGAGGGTTTATCGGCCCAAGAATTGTTGAGGCCTTTTTGGCCAATGGATATAAAGTGACACTATTGAATCGTGGAAAGACCAATCCACACTTGTTTGACCAGCTTCCTATTATTATTTGTGACCGCGAGACCGAATCGCAAAGTGGATTGAAAAATATAGCAAAAACATATCGATCTAAATACTGGGATGTGGTTGTGGATACTTGGCAAAAATCCCCCAAGGCCGTTTCAGACTTTTTAGAGGTATTCAAAGGGCAATATGGGCATTACCATTATATTTCAACCATATCGGTCTATGATAAATGGGATAAGAAACACATTATAGAATCAGAACCCCTAAACCCACTTCCGAGTTTCCCTAAGACCATAGCAGAAGAATTTCGCTATGCCATACGAAAAACATTGGCTGAAGAAGCTATTCGTGAAAAAACGAGCGACTATACCATTTACCGCTCCCATGGGATGAAGGATTTTAGGGTGACTCGGCCAGATGACCCCAATGCACAGCCCTTTTGGCCGGTTCGGTTTCATAGGGGAGGAGAAATTTTAGTGCCAAAGGTCAAAGACCATCATATACAACTGACTGATGTTACGAGCCTTTCCAATTTCATGGTACACTGCTCCAAAACTGCAACTTTTGGGTCATTTAATGTTGGATATCATCCTACACCCTTTAAAGACTATGTTTCCAGTCTTGTGCTGGCAACCGGTATGCCAGATAAATTATATTGGATTGATGGAGCGTTTTTGGAGAAAGAAGGGTTAACACCTTACAAGATAATTCCTTTATGGAAACCACAACCTGTTGGCTCCTACTATTTCAATGTTCAAAAAGCCATTAATGCGGGATTGGTCAACCGTTCCCTCACAGAAATGGTGAGCGATCAGCTCAAAGGGTATCTCAGCAGGTTTCCCAATGATGATGTTCAGTTTGGAACGGTGCAAGGCAATAAAAAATTAAAGTACTACTCCATGGAAAAAGAAAAAGAGGTCATTCAAAAGTGGCTGGCACGATAAACAGAATGTTCAAAAGACTGGAGTGAAACGGTAACCGCCAAAGAGAATTGGTTTAACAAAGTATATGAGATGAAGATGACAAGTACCATCTTACCGCCATTACAGATAGAATGATATCTATCGGCTAAGCCGGATGGCGGACTTCCGGTAATTTCCGACATACCTCACCGGGCAAGTGTTTCCCTAATTCGGTGGTTCCACTCAAACATTTTAGGTTTTCAATTCCTAGAAAGAATAGTAGTTTGATTGAAAACCAACAACTAATGAAAACGATACTTCTATTTGGTCTAATGCTACACATTTTTTTAAATGGGCTCGGTCAGCCTCAAAACATAGGCTTCTCCCATATGGTTTCATGTCGGCAAAATGCTCCGAAAACAATACAAGAGTTGCAAAACGGAGTTGTTATCGACGCCTATGACTTTTACGATGGTGATGAAAAAGCATTGAATTTGTTAGGATTTTTAAATGTTGATATTAAAAAGCAAGAACGTATTACGGTAATTGAGTATTTGCAACGAGGATCGGTATTTTGTGATAATAAAACGAAACAATTTGGTATTGGTGCCAGATTGATGATGCGTGTTATTAGCCATACTAGAAAGGCTAGACTCGACACGCCCCAACAGATAACGGCAAGTGTCATTTTTGGTCAGGCTACGGTTAAGTTTAGTATGCATACTTTGGGAATAACAGGGCCTGGAGTAGCTCATTTAAATATGTCGGGTTCGGTTACTGAGAACACCTATTCCAGCTTTATTGCAGGTATTTCTAACCTTCTCAAGGAAGCATATAACGGTACGGAACACTTTATTATTTGTCCGCAACCACTATGAGCATTACAAAGTCATCTTAAAATAGTAAGCACTACAATTTCGCCAGACCATTTTCCATATCGGGAAGCAATTCTACCATTTTTTGTGAAATGTTCTGTTTGACATCTTCCGATTACGTATGGTAGGCAGACCATTCCACTATAAATTTTGTAATAATCACTGCGGAAATTTCAATGCGAAGGCCAAGGCTGTTATGCGAGGTTTCCATAGAAAGGTTGTTAAGGTCAAGTTAAGAAAATTAATTTAATTAAGAAAAACTTAACAAGCTGTCCCAATCCCCTTCCCCTACTTAAAAAGAATCGCAATTGCCCCTATTGCGGTCACCATCACAATGAACTTTCTATAAAACGAATCATTGATGTATTTTAAAATTTTAGTACCGATAAAAAATCCTAAAAGCAAAGCGGGAAAAAGCTTAAGATTCAACCACAAGGTCTCAGAATTGATCGTATTCCATACAAAAACATGAAAGGGTACCTTAAACATATTCGTAATGAAGAATAACCAGGCTGCCGTGCCCACAAATTCATTTTTTGGCAACCGCAGCATTAGAAAGTAAAGGTTTGTGAAAGGGCCCGCCATGTTTCCGATCATGGTGGTTAGTCCTGCAAGAATTCCACTACCTGAAGCAAAAGACCAATGTTTGGGAACGGTTTTTGATTTTCTGAAATCCCAATAGACCATTAAGCCTAAACTGACCATGATAATGGCGACCATAGCTATTTTGAACAGCTGTTCTGGCAAATCTTTCCCCAACAATACACCCATTAAAATACCAACGACCATCCAGGGTAGAATGGTAATGATATGTTTCCATTGGGCGTGACGATTGTAATAGACGACTGCCAATATATCTCCCAAAACCAAAAAAGGCATAATAATACCTGTAGAGGACTTGGCCCCAAAAGCTAAGGCAAGTAGTGTTACGTTAAAAAGGGACAATCCTTTTAGGCCCGATTTTGAAATACCGATGAGAAACGCCGCTAATATGGCCAATGCCCAACTAGATAAGGAAACGTCTTCCAATAGTAGTAAAATCATAAAGGCTGTGCTATATCAAAAGTCCCATTAATTTGATGGTACTATTTGTCAAAAGCTGTAATTCCATCGGTGATACTATAGGATTTTATCATTTTTTGCTACTAATATTCCAAATGGAAAGGTGTAAATATGGCGGTTCCAAAAAAATAATATCTTTAGATTTCAACCAAAACCAACGTATGGATATTCAGCTACTTGATTATATCATTATTTTCGGGTTCTTCGCTATTGTATTAGGCATTGGAATTTACGTTTCAAAAAAGTCAGGTCAGAGCTCTTCTGAGTACTTCCTTTCAGGGCGAACCATGCCCTGGTGGCTTTTAGGACTTTCAATGGTGGCTACCACTTTTTCAACTGATACGCCTAATTTGGTGACCGATTTGGTTCGGTCAAATGGAGTGTCGGCCAATTGGGGATGGTGGTGTTTTTTGCTGACGGGAATGCTGACCGTTTTTGTCTATGCAAAGCTTTGGCGCAAGTCAAATGTTAAGACAGACCTCGAGTTTTATGAATTGCGGTACGGTGGCAAACCTGCCAGTTTTTTGCGAAAGTTCAGGGCGGTATACCTTGGGGTACTGTTCAATGTTATTACCATGTCTGCCGTTACGCTGGCGGCCATTAAAATTGGTGGGGTTATGCTTGGGCTTGAACCTTGGGTCACCGTCGTAGCCGCTGGGTTGATTACTGTGATTTTTAGTGCTATGGGTGGGTTTAAAGGTGTTGTATACAGTGATTTTTTACTGTTCTTTGTGGCAATGGCTGGAGCCATAGGCGCAGCTTTTTATTTGGTTAACTTACCCGAAGTCGGCGGTATTGATGCCGTTATGAATGATGCCAACGTAAAGGATAAATTGAGCATTCTTCCTAACTTCAATGATAAAAAAGCGCTGATTACCATGCTCATTATTCCATTGGCCGTGCAGTGGTGGAGCTCATGGTACCCCGGTGGCGAGCCAGGTGGTGGTGGATATATCGCTCAACGTATGCTTGCTGCGAAAAACGAGAACCATGCCATTGGGGCAACCTTCTTTTTCAATATCATGCATTATGCTTTGAGACCTTGGCCTTGGATTTTGGTCGCCTTGGCCTCGTTGGTCGTTTATCCTGATGTGGCCAGTATTGCAGAGGCCTTTCCAAACGTTCCTGCTGATAAATTGGGCCATGATTTGGCGTATTCTGCCATGTTGACCAAACTGCCAAGTGGTCTATTGGGTATTGTATTGGCCTCTTTGGTAGCGGCTTATATGAGTACCATTTCAACCCAATTGAATTGGGGATCATCGTATTTGGTCTTTGACTTTTATAAACAACAAGTCAACCCAAATGCAACTGAAAAACAGATGGTTGCCGTAGGGCGTCTATCTACCGTAGTATTAATGGTATTAAGTGCCTTTTTGGCTTTGGCCATGCAAAATGCTATGGGAATTTTTAACCTGTTATTGTCTTTTGGGGCGGGTACGGGCCTAATATTCATCCTTCGCTGGTTTTGGTGGCGTATCAATGCATGGAGTGAAATTACGGCGATGTTTTCCTCAGGAATTTTGGCCATTCTGCTAGAGACAACGTCTTTACGACCATTTCTTTTTAAGCCGGGGACTGGACTGTTTCCCGATTGGGCAGAGTTGCCTTTTATCATGGTGATCACATCCATAATTTGGTTGACCGCCACTTTTCTAACGCAGCCCGAATCGAAAGAAGTACTTCAAGGTTTTTATCGCAAGATTCAACCCGGTGGTCCAGGTTGGAAAAAAGTGGTTGATGAAGCAAAAACTGAAGAAATTAATATTACCAAAGGGGAAGGAGAATGGAGCGCTCCCTCTGGTATAACAGCAATGTTGCTCGGAGTGGTTCTCATCTATACCATCATGTTCGCTACGGGACACTGGATTTATGGTAAAACCACTAGTGCCTTGGTCTTGACAGGGGCTGCCCTTGTTTCTGGTTTTCTACTGACCAAAGTTTGGCAGGGTATGAAAGACAATATATTATAGTGATGGAAGACAGGATACTCTCCGTTGATATTTTCAGGGGAATGACCATTGTTGCAATGATTTTGGTCAATACCCCCGGTACGTGGTCCAATGTCTATTCTCCTTTGCTTCATGCAGAATGGCATGGTTACACACCCACTGATTTGGTATTTCCTTTTTTCTTGTTCATTGTAGGGATTTCCATTGTATTTGCATATCAGCATAAAAAACCTGCTGCGGCAACCTATAAAAAAATCACGATCAGAAGTTTGAAACTCATAGGGCTTGGATTATTTTTAGGAGCATTCACGATACATTTCCCATTTATTAAAGAATTCTCAGCGATTCGATTTCCCGGGGTGTTGCAACGTATAGGAGTCGTATTCTTTTTTGCTGCACTACTTTTTCTCAATCTGGATTGGAAAAAATTGATAGGTGTATCCATAACAATTCTTTTAGGATATTGGTTGCTGATGACGTTTATCCCTGTCGAGGGGGAGCCTTCGTCTTTGGAAAGGGTACCCAACAACCTAGCAAACTGGTTGGATGTCAAAGTATTTGGAGCCCATAATTATAAACCTGATTATGATCCAGAGGGCCTTTTGAGTACGCTGCCAGCGATTGCCAGCGCATTACTGGGTATTTTTACAGGACTCATACTTCGCTCGAAACAAGAAAAAAAGGCCACGATATTGTTTGGTTTGGGCGGTACTCTTTTGATTGTAGGGCATTTATGCGACAGCTTTTTTCCTATCAACAAGGCCCTGTGGACCAGCAGCTTTGTTTTGGTCACGGCAGGCTGGGCCAATATTATATTGGCATTAATTTATTATGTCACGGATGTGAAGAAAATTCAGTTTGGAAGCGTTTTTCGCTACGCCGGTGCAAATGCCATTGTTGTATACTTTTTGTCCAGCTTTATCACCAAGTTATTTTACATGATTAAGGTTGATGGAGAGACTTCAATTCATGGTTGGCTGTTCAATACCATTTATGTTCAAGATTTTCTTTCTATGCAAATGTCTTCATTGCTCTATGGGTTGAGCGTGGTATCATTTTATGTTGTCTTGGCATATTTCTTGTACCGTAAAAAGATATTCATAAAAGTCTAAAAATGCTTAGTGCTTTCGGAAGGCGCTTCTTGCCCTTTTTGCTCATATTAAATCTTTGGCTCGGCATGGGTCAAAAAAATGTAGATTCCGATTATGTCGTAACGATATCCAACGACACCCTTTATGGTCATATTAAAAACCGAAAGGAAGGCCCTTTTGGTAAGATTTATGAAAAGGTTCGATTTAGAAGTAGGGGCGTAAAAAAACGATTTTCACCAGATGATATAACTACTTACAAAAAGGATGACGAACTTTATAAGACTGGGACTATAGATGGGAAGAAACACTTTTTGCAATTGGTTCAAGAAGGTCAGGTTATTCATTATATCTATGAATTTCAGGAACAAGGGGAAGAACTCATCCATAAAGTGAGCTACTTCAAAAAAGGAAATTCAGATTTGATACGTGCTGATTTGGGCCTATTGGGCTTGCGGCGTAAGAAACTGATTCGTTTGTTTAACGACTGTCCGCCACTACTTGAAAAGCTTGAAAACAAAGAGCTAAAAAGTGCTTTTGATGTGGCCGCTTTTTACAATGAATGGGCAAAAGAAAACTTGAAAGGGTAATTCTTAGCATTTATTCCTTAGGTATCAGCTTTGCCACATACTTGCCAATGACATCAAACTCCAAGTTCACCTTTGAGCCTATTTGATATGTATTAAATCGAGTGTGTTCATAGGTATAAGGTATAATTGCCACACTGAATTGGTCTTTTTGTGAATCTACGACGGTTAAACTTACCCCATCTACAGTTATAGAACCTTTTTCGATAGTGACGTTGTTTTTTGAAGAATCATATTTAAAAGTAAAGAACCAACTTCCTTCTTTTTCTTCTGCACTGATACAGATTCCAGTTTGGTCTACATGCCCCTGAACAATATGTCCATCCAATCGCGAACCGAGCACCATAGCGCGTTCTAGGTTCACAACGCTCCCCTGACCAAGATCGCCAATGCTGGTTTTATCCAGGGTTTCTTGAATGGCCGTTACCGTGTAGACATCCCCTTTGATGTCAACAACAGTTAGGCATACACCATTATGTGCGACGCTTTGGTCAATTTTTAGTTCGTTCGTAATAGATGATTTTATGCTGATATGAAGGTTTTCCGCATCTTTTTTCAGCTCTTCGACCGTACCTAAGGTTTCAATGATTCCGGTAAACATAGCTTTGGTTTGAGATATAAATTTTGGTATTTCTCGGGGTAAATGTTGCCTCATGGCACGCTTTCATTTGAACAGATCTTAACTGCAACGACAGTGAGGTATGAGGATAATTTCCCTAGTTTTGTTTTGTAAAATTAGGGATTCACCTATGGATTCTAAGAAAGAAAACCAGAAAAATGTACACGAAGGCATATCAGTTGGCGCCCTCAAAGCTATAGGCTGTGAAGTCGCATTGAAATGCTTTTTGGATGCGCGAATGTTAGATTTTTGCACCCCTGTTTTTTTTGCCTCCAACAAAGCGATATCCGAACAGATCAATGCCTTGGGCTTTGAGCTGCGCTTTCATGGTGTACATGATGCGGCGAAGGTTGTAGACGGAAAAATAAATGTGGTAAACATTTGGAAAGAACCTTTTCCCCTTCAGTTTGGGAAAGCAACAGCAGAAGGGGGTAAATACGCTATAAAATCACTGCGTTCTGCCGAGGCAGCACTAAAAAAAGATGTAGTCGATGTTTTGGTAACGGCTCCAATCAACAAGAACAACATACAGGCTGATAATTTCACCTTTCCTGGGCATACCGATTATTTAGGGCAGGAACTAGAAGGTGAAAGCCTGATGTTTATGGTAACCAACGATATCAAAGTAGGTCTTCTGACCGATCATATTGCCGTAAAAGACGTCGTCCAGACGATTACCACTAAACTCATACGTGATAAGGTAACCACCATTTCAAAATCTTTAAAAATGGACTTTGGCATACGCCGCCCAAAAATTGCCATGCTGGGTATTAATCCCCATAGTGGCGACAATGGCACCATTGGCAAAGAAGATGAAGAGATAATGAAGCCTGCTATTGCCAAACTGTTCAATGAAGGGTTTTTAGTGTATGGCCCGTATTCTGCTGACAGTTTTTTCGGTTCGAAGACACATTTGGGCTTCGATGCTGTTCTCGCCGCATATCACGATCAAGGATTGATACCTTTTAAAACCCTTAGTTTCGGTCAAGGGGTAAATTATACCGCAGGATTGTCCAAAATCCGCACATCACCTGACCATGGTACGGCCTATGAAATCGCCGGAAAAAATCAGGCTGATGAAAGTTCATTTAAAGAAGCCTTTTTTACTGCCATACAACTATTTAAGAATCGAAAGGATTTTAAAGAGTTGACCAAAAACCCCTTAAAAAAACAATCAGCCAAGCGAGCCAGTTGAGCTTTTAAATTTGAATATTTTTTTCAGGTGTTGTGCAAATAAAATGTATCTTTGCACCCGCCTAAATAGGCAGGTACACAATTAATTAGTGTTGAAACGATGGAAAAAAGGGAGTTTTTTATTCCTTTTATAGGATTGAAAGAAGGAAAACACCAATTTGAGTACAACATAGATAATACGTTCTTTGAGTCTTTTGAATATCATGAATTCAACGGTGCAAGCATTAAGGTAAAGGCCTTATTGCATAAAATGAGTACTATGATGGAACTTGAAGTTTTCTCCGAAGGCACCATCAATGTCAACTGTGATTTAACCAATGAGCCCTTTGAACAGGTTCTTGAGTCAACATTGAAGTTAGTCATTAAATTTGGTGAGGAGTTTAATAATGAAGATGACGAAATATTGATTTTACCACATGGTGAACATCAATTCAACACGGCCCAGTACATTTACGAAATGTTGGTATTGGCAGTGCCACAGAAGAGAATCCATCCTGGGGTATTGGATGGCTCGTTGAAATCAGACGCATTGGATAAGTTGCAGGAATTGCAGCCAAAAGAATCGGAGAAAAATAATAAATCGACCGACCCAAGGTGGGACGGACTAAAGAAACTATTAACGGACAATAAATAGGAAAAAATGGCACATCCTAAAAGAAAAATATCAAAAACCAGGAGGGACAAAAGAAGAACGCACTATAAGGCGACAGCACCTACCATTGCAAAAGATAGTGCAACCGGAGAATTACACCTTTATCACAGAGCGCACTGGCATGAGGGTAAATTGTATTACAGAGGCCAGGTGTTGATTGACCGTACAGAAGAAGAATCTGCCGCATAGCCCGAAGGAAAAATACAATAGATGAACTCCCTTTTCAGACGAAACAAGGGAGTTTTTTGTTTATAGAACTATTCAAAAAACGAACGTTTTTCACAAAATATCGCAGAAAATCACTACTTTTCGGCGATTTTAAGCCAAATTTTGGCTTTTTTTGACAAAACTCAATTTAATGGCTAAAACAACCGCGGCAATTACGGCTGTTGGGGGGTATGTTCCCGAATTTGTACTGACCAATCAGATTTTGGAGACCATGGTCGACACCAATGATGAGTGGATTACCACCAGAACGGGCATAAAGGAACGCCGATTGCTAAAAAAAGAAGGTGCCGGATCTTCTTTCCTTGCCATTGAAGCGGTAAAGGATTTGATGCGAAAAACGGAGTTGGACCCCAAGGAGATTGATTTGGTCTTGGTCGCAACAGCTACCCCAGATATGCTGGTTGCCTCAACCGCGGCATATGTCGCTTCTGAGATTGGGGCTGATAATGCCTTTGCCTATGACATGTTAGCAGCTTGTTCGAGTTTTCTTTACGGTATGTCTACCGCTGCCAGTTATATAGAATCAGGTCGATATAAAAAAGTGCTATTGGTCGGTGCAGATAAAATGTCATCAATTGTTGATTATACCGACCGTGCCACTTGTATCATTTTTGGTGATGGGGCCGGAGCCGCCCTGTTTGAGGCAAATGAAGAGGGCCTAGGCCTTCAAGACGAATATTTAAGGTCTGACGGCAACGGGCGTGAATATTTAAAGATGGAAGCAGGAGGATCCATACTGCCGGCATCACACGAAACGATTGATCAGAGGCTTCACTATGCCAGGCAAGATGGTAAAACGGTGTTTAAGTTTGCAGTGTCAAACATGGCCGACGTTTCCGCGAAAATCATGGAACGCAATAATTTGACCCATAACGACGTGCAGTGGTTGGTGCCCCACCAGGCCAACAAGCGCATTATTGATGCCACGGCCAAACGAATGGGTATTGAAAATGAGAAGGTGTTGATGAACATTCATCGATATGGCAACACGACATCGGCTACGTTACCATTGCTTTTGTACGACTACGAAAAACAATTAAAAAAAGGAGATAATCTTGTTTTTGCTGCCTTTGGCGGCGGATTCACATGGGGTTCCATTTATTTGAAATGGGCCTATAACCCATAAGCATCAACTAACTAAATCATATTCAATGGATATTAAAGAAATTCAAAGCCTGATAAAGTTTGTGGCCAAGTCAGGAGCGAGCGAAGTAAAGTTAGAGATGGAAGATATTAAAATCACCATCCGTACGGGCAGTACATCAGCGACACCTGAAACTACCATCGTTCAGCAAATACCAATGGCACAAGCACCCTTGGCCGCTGCTCCAACTCCAGTGCAAGAAGCCCCTGCACCGACACCCCCTGCCCAAGAAGCACCGGCTGCTGAAGATGATTCAAAATACATCACCATTAAGTCACCTATAATAGGTACATTCTATCGTAAGCCATCTCCAGATAAACCTGCGTTTGTAGAGGTAGGTTCAGATATAAAGCAGGGTGATGTGCTTTGTGTTATTGAAGCAATGAAACTTTTCAATGATATTGAATCTGAAGTTTCTGGAAAGATTGTAAAGGTATTGGTCGACGCCTCTTCACCTGTTGAATTTGACCAACCCTTGTTCTTGGTTGACCCTAGCTAACATAAAGTTTAAAGTTTGAAGTGTAAAGTTTAAATCGATTGATTTAAACGGAGGAACTCCAAACGATAAACTATTAAACGTAAAAAAATGTTCAAAAAAATATTGATAGCAAACAGGGGGGAAATTGCACTAAGGGTCATTCGTACCTGCAAGGAAATGGGCATTAAAACAGTTGCCGTATACTCTAAAGCTGACGAAGAAAGCCTTCATGTTCGCTTTGCAGACGAAGCGGTATGTATCGGTCCAGCTCCAAGTAATCAGTCCTATTTGAAAATTCCGAATATTATTGCCGCGGCTGAAATCACCAACGCCGACGCGATTCACCCAGGGTATGGTTTCTTATCGGAAAACTCCAAGTTTTCTAAAATTTGTGCCGAACACGAGATTAAGTTCATCGGGGCATCTGGCGAACAAATCGATAAAATGGGTGATAAGGCGACGGCCAAAGAAACCATGAAAAAAGCGGGAGTTCCTTGTGTGCCGGGCTCAGAAGGTCTTTTGAAAGATGTGGCCCATGCCAAGAAGGAAGCCAAGAAAATGGGTTATCCGGTTATGATAAAGGCCACTGCAGGTGGTGGTGGAAAAGGAATGCGGGCCATTTGGTCGGAAGATGAGATGGAGAAAAATTTCAATAGCGCGGTCACTGAGGCCACCGCAGCCTTTGGCAATGGTGGAATGTACATGGAAAAACTGATTGAAGAACCACGCCATATTGAAATACAAGTTGTGGGCGACCAATATGGCAAGGCCTGCCATTTATCTGAGCGAGATTGCTCCGTACAACGTCGACATCAAAAATTGACGGAAGAGACCCCTTCACCCTTTATGACCGATAAGCTTCGTGACGAAATGGGTAAGGCCGCCGTAAAAGCAGCAGAATACATCAAATACGAAGGGGCAGGAACAGTAGAGTTTTTGGTTGATAAGCACCGAAATTTCTACTTTATGGAGATGAACACCCGTATTCAGGTAGAGCATCCCATTACCGAGCAGGTCATAGACTACGATTTGATTCGTGAGCAAATTTTGGTGGCAGCTGGGGTTCCGATTTCGGGAAAGAACTACACCCCAAAATTACATTCTATCGAATGTAGAATCAATGCTGAAGACCCTTATAACGGATTCCGCCCATCTCCGGGAAAGATTACAACATTGCATACTCCAGGGGGGCATGGTGTTCGACTAGATACCCATGTCTATAGCGGCTACATCATTCCACCGAACTACGATTCCATGGTAGCCAAATTGATTACTACGGCTCAAACACGTGAAGAAGCCATCAACAAAATGCGTAGGGCCCTTGATGAATTCGTGATTGAAGGTGTCAAGACCACTATTCCTTTCCATCGTCAATTGATGGATCATCCTGATTATTTGGCGGGAAATTACACCACCAAGTTTATGGAAGACTTTGAAATGGATGAGAAATATGCATATTAAAAGATAGCCCCGACCTAGTCGGGGTTTTTTGTCCATGGAGTTGAGCTACTGGGAATATAAGAGTTGGTTATCGAATGTTGACTTTACCGTAGTTGGCAGTGGTATCGTGGGGCTCAGCTGCGCACTTAGCTTAAAACAAAGGTTTCCCAAATCGAAAATATTGGTTCTTGAAAAGGGAATATTGCCTCAGGGCGCCAGCAGCAAAAATGCCGGTTTTGCCTGTTTTGGGAGTATTTCAGAGATTTTGGCAGACTTGAAGTCCCATGCTGAAGAAGAGGTAGTTGCACTTGTTCAACAACGGTATAAAGGTATTCAATTGCTTCGTGAAACCTTGGGTGACAAAAACATCGGATATCAACATTTGGGTGGGCATGAACTTTTTCTATCCAAAGATGAATCGCTTTTTTGCAGATGCCAATCAAAACTGGACTATGTCAATACACTTTTAAAATCTGTTTTTGAAGAACCACCTTTTGTGATGCATAAAAACACTTTCAGTTTTAAAGGTATTCAACCGAACTACATCACCCACACCTATGAGGGTCAGATTGATACGGGAAAAATGATGCAATCACTCTTGCAGACCGCATACCGTAAAGGCATTCACATCCTCAACGGTACCGAGGTACACGCGTTTCATGATGGTCCTGATTCCGTTACCGTATCAGCTGAAACCTTTGAATTTATGACAAAAAAACTGTGCATTGCCACCAATGGTTTCGCTTCCCAATTTGTCACACGTGAAGTACGCCCTGCTCGGGCACAGGTACTAATCACCAAACCGATCAAAAATCTACCTATCAAAGGAACGTTCCACTTTGACGAAGGGTATTACTACTTCCGAAACATTGATAATCGTATCCTTTTAGGTGGAGGTCGAAATCTTGATTTTAAAACGGAAGAGACTACTGATTTCGGACAAACTGAAATCATTCAGCTACAATTGGAAAAACTCCTT